>CAYXCV010000005.1:0-52690 GCA_964463365.1 uncultured Kineothrix sp. | reverse complement strand
CCGTACCCACTGTACCATAAAAAAATAAATTGTGGTAGTCAATATTAAAATTTTTCGTAAATTTTTTGCAAGTGTCAACATTATCTTTGAAACGGGCAAGATCTTCGCCTTTATAATATTCAAAAGACAGGGTAGAAAAATTTTCTTTTTCCAACATTTTTCTTATATTTGATTGTTCGTAAAGAAGCGTTATCTCTGCTTGTTTAAAACAATGACATTTCTTTCCGTCTATGTAACCAGTATCTCTGCAATCCTGGCAATCATAAATAGGATTAAGGTAATCTGCCGGAAAGCCTGCTGATTGAAGTAATGTAGTTTTACTTTCGGAAAGATTTTTAATTAAATGCTTTAAATCTGCAAGAGCTGATTCATCCCCAGCAAGTAATTTTTTACCTTGCTCTACCGAAATAGATGCAATGGAATCTTCTAATTCTTTAAAATCGTCTACTTTTTCATAGACGGAGTTACGGCGTTTTTCTAATATATGTCGATTCTTGTTTTGTTTTTCTTCATAGGTACGAACGATGGAGCCGTACTGGGTATTATTCAATGACACGTGCGAATCTCCTTTAATTGCTTAATAGTTCTTTTTCCAAAGCATCAAAATCATAATTGTTTTGCTCAAATTGATTAAACTTATTAGCAGATGCTGCTTTGTTAGTTGCAGATACCTTGGAACGTTTAAATTCTTCATCCGCCTTTTTAATATCATCTTTGTGATGAACCCCAGCCCGATACCAGCTTGTCAGAATCGTATTGGCATATTCAAAGCGATGTTGCTCAGTTGCCATTACCGTACGTTCACAAGCAACCTGAATGACATCCATTTCAAATCCGTACTCCTTGATCCACCTAGTTATATATTCCACTTCTTTATTAGTAGGGGAATTGGATTTACCCAGAGCTTTCATAATGCCATAAACTGATTTGTCATATTTATATGCATAGTGTTCCGCTTGTTTAGAGGTAGATATTCCTGCCTGAGCCCAGCTGATAGCAACCTTTTCGATGTATCTGAAATCCTTCTTTCCTCTTTCCACACAATATTGAATCAAATAATCAATTAAATCTACGGAGAAAGCTAGCTTGTCCGTAATAAAAAAGATAGTTTTTATTTCATTAGGTGATAAAGTCTTCCCTATATACTGTTCCACAATAAATAATAATTGTGATGTTTGTTCCTTAGATTTGAATTCTTTTACCTGATCTAAAGAATAGGATGGCTTTTCATATTGATTAACAGTATCCGTAGGTTCTTTAGGTTCATGAGGCTTCTGCTCTTGAGCTGCTGTTTTAGCAACCAAGGATACAACAGGAGCAAGAGTTTTTGTCTCTTTGTTCTTAGACGTGTTTAAATCAAGCAAATGAATACCGATAAGATTTCTGGATTCATCATACTCTAATGAGAGGAGATTGTTTTTCTCCCAATACTTAAGCGCACGCAGAACATCCTTCTCCGTATGATTAAATTTATCCGCAATGTCTGAAACGCTTGTAGACATATTGGCATTCATCATACGGATAAGATAAAGATATATTTTAAGCTGTGCATCATTAGCATCTTTCATATATTCATCAATAAAAATATTGGATACCGTTGTTGCATCCAAGTAATTATCCTTATAGATAGTTAAACGCCCCATTACCTCACCTATTCTTGTCATGATTATGTATTATTTTAAAGCAAGTTGAATTATAACATAAGCAATTTTAAAAAGAAATAGTCAATTTGCCGGAAAGTACCGTAAATACGCCATTCCTCATAAATGTGGACAGTGTGGATATTGTGGATAAGAACTTAAAGAAACCTACTAACTCTATGTAAAATCATGAGTTCTAAGTAAAAAAATATCCACAATTTTCTTCCTCTAAATCACCTTGGAAATTGTGGATATTGTGGACAATTATTTTTTTAGTAAGTTTTCTCCGATTTTAACAACATCTCCTGCACCCATAGTTATCAACAAGTCATTTTTCATAGAGGACGATAAAATAAAATTTTCGACTTCATCAAAAGTCTTAAAATAATAGCATTCACAACCTAATTTTACAATTTCCTCTTGTAAATTCTGAGAACTGATTCCTAAAGTATCTGTTTCTCGTGCGGCATATATATCCGTAAGTATAATTTTATCAGCCAGTGAAAGAGCTTTGGCAAATTCTTTTAAGAATGCTTTGGTTCTTGTATAAGTATGAGGCTGGAATACACACCATAAGGTTTCATGGGGAAAATTTTTGGCAGCTTTTAAAGTTGCAGTAATTTCTGTGGGATGATGTGCATAATCATCTATTATGGTAATATTATTTTTCTTGCCTTTGAATTCGAAGCGTCGATCAGTACCGGTAAAATTTAAAAGCGCTTTTTTTACAATATCTATATCTATGGAAAGGAGGTCGGCAAGCACAATGGACGCCATGGCATTAGATACATTATATTCACCGGGGACTTTAAGTGAAAATATCTCTGACGTTCCATTTCGGCGATTTAATGTAAAAGAAGCATGAGCCAGTTCATCATAACGTAGATTCGAATAACTATAATCAAAGGATGATGAAGAGCCATAAGTTATCACACGACAGGAGAGACCTTCCGTAATTTCATTATAATTATCGATATCTCCATTTATAATTAACGTACCGTCAGTTGGAAGAAGTTCTCCGAATTTATGAAAAGAACTACGGATATCATGAATATCCTTGAAAAAATCCAGATGATCTTCTTCAACATTCAGTATAATTCCGATTTTAGGAAAAAAACTTAAAAAGCTATTGGTGTATTCACAGGCTTCCGTTACAAAAAGATCGGACTTGCCTACTCTGATATTTCCACCAATGGGTTTATAGATACCGCCGATAGAAAGAGTAGGATCGCTTTCATTTTCAAGAAGAATCTCAGATATCATAGAAGTTGTTGTTGTTTTTCCATGTGTGCCACTGACAGCAATAGGAACCTTATAGTTTTTCATCATTTGTCCAAGAAGTTCAGCCCTTGTCAGATTGGGAAGTCCAATTTCATTCATGGCAATGAATTCAGGATTATCAGAGTGAATGGCACTGGTGTATACAACCAGATCGATATCAGGTGTCAGGTTGGAAGCTCTTTGTCCGTAAAAAACAGCAGCCCCTTTTTCTTTTAATGTCTCTGTCAAAGGAGTCTGCTTCATATCAGAGCCGGATATTTTAAAGCCTTCAGTTAATAAAATCTCAGCCAGACCGCTCATGCTGATGCCTCCGATACCGATGAAATATATATGAATCGGGTTTTGAAAATCAATATTATACATAAAGGCACTTCCTATTCTTTATCGATATTATTATATGCATACTATATTATACGCATATAATAAAAAAAAACCAACACAAATTTTAACTATAAATCGTGAATGTGATAAATATTACATGTTAATACAAATATTTACAAAAAACGAGTATAAATTTATGAAAAACCAACAATATTTTAGAAAAAATACACAAAATTTATACTATAGTGTAAAAATTATTGTAAATATTTTACATAAATTATAGTTAAATGTTAAAACAAATTTGTAAAAATTATTCACTTTACTAACAGAATATGATATAATCTAAAACACAATATAGTAATTTACCGAATAAGACTAAAAGAGGTGATGACATGATTAAAAAAGAGATGATTGCCATGTTGTTGGCTGGAGGGCAAGGGAGCAGACTAGGGGTTTTGACATCAAAAGTAGCAAAGCCGGCAGTAGCTTTTGGTGGTAAGTATCGGATTATTGACTTTCCACTCAGCAATTGTATCAACTCAGGTGTGGATACCGTTGGTGTATTGACCCAGTACCAGCCGCTTAGGCTTAACACTCATATAGGGATAGGCATTCCGTGGGATTTGGATAGGAATATTGGTGGTGTGACCGTTCTTCCCCCCTATGAGAAGAGCGTAAATAGCGAGTGGTATACAGGCACAGCGAATGCTATTTATCAAAACATCGATTATATCGATAGTTTCAATCCTGAATATGTACTGATTCTTTCAGGTGATCATATTTATAAGATGGATTACGAAGTAATGTTGGATTTCCACAAGGAAAACAACGCTGAGGTAACGATAGCAGTCATGCCGGTGCCTATGGAAGAAGCAAAGCGGTTCGGTATTATGATTACTGATGATAAGAGACAGATTACAGATTTTGAGGAGAAACCGGAGAATCCAAGAAGCAATCTGGCTTCCATGGGAATATACATATTCAATTGGAAGACATTAAAGGATTCATTGCTAATGAATTCGGATCAGCCTGCGCTGGATTTTGGAAAACATATTATTCCATATTGCCACAGGAAAGGTTCACCTCTTTATGCATATGAATTCAATGGATACTGGAAAGATGTAGGAACATTAAGCTCTTACTGGGAAGCGAATATGGAACTCATCAACATTGTTCCTGAATTTAATTTATATGAAGAGTACTGGAAGATATATACAAGAAGTACAATACTTCCTCCACAATATATGGCAGCAAACTGCGTGATGGAGAAAAGTATTGTAGGTGAAGGTTCTGAAATCTATGGCGAAGTCTATAACTCGGTGATAGGATGTGGGGTCACCATAGGAGAAGGAACAGTAATAAAAGATTCTATTATTATGAATGAAACTTATATCGGTAAAAACTGTGAGTTGAATAAGGCAATTATAGCTGAAAATGTGGAAATATTGGACAACGTAAAGCTTGGAATTGGTGATGAGATACCAAATGAGACGGATCCGCATATTTATGATAATGGTATGGTTACGGTGGGAGAAAAAAGTATTATTCCGGAAGGGATAACAGTAGGAAAGAACTCTGTGATTTTTGGTATTACAACAGCCGATGACTATAAGAATGCATATCTCGAGAGCGGAAAAACATTAATTAAGGCAGGTGACGAATAGTGAGAGCAATAGGTATTGTTTTAGCAGGAGGCAACAATCACAGAATGAGGGAGCTTTCCCAGAAACGTGCTGTGTGTGCGATGCCAATCGCGGGTAGTTACCGCAGCATAGATTTTGCACTAAGTAATATGTCTAATTCCCATATTCAGAAAGTGGCAGTTTTCACACAGTATAATGCCAGAAGCTTAAATGAACATCTCAGTTCATCGAAATGGTGGGATTTCGGACGTAAACAAGGAGGTCTGTTTGTATTCACACCAGCAGTAACAGCGGAAAGCAGCTATTGGTACAGAGGAACCTCGGATGCCATTGCCCAGAACTTATCCTTCCTAAAGAATAGTCATGAACCATATGTAGTGATTACATCAGGTGATTGCGTATATAAGATGGATTATAACAAAGTATTAGAATATCACATACAAAAGAAAGCAGATATTACAGTCGTATGCAAAGACATGCCAGCCGGTATAGATGTAGGCAGATACGGAGTCATTAAAATGAATGAAGAAAGCCGTATTGAAGATTTCGAAGAAAAACCGGTTGTAGCCAAATCCAATACTGTTTCATGTGGTATCTATGTAGTCAGAAGGCGTCAACTCATAGAGATGATTGAGAAAGGTTCTGAGGAAGAACGTTATGACTTTGTGAAAGACATCCTAATCCGTTATCGAAGTTTGAAGAGAATATACGGCTATAAGACGAAGGAATACTGGAGCAATATTGCAACCGTTCAAGATTATTTCGATACAAATATGAACTTTTTAAAACCGGAAACCAGAAATTATTTCTTTAAGCAATATCCGGATATATACTCGAAGGTAGATGATTTGCCACCTGCAAAATATAATGTTGGTGCACATGTTAAAAATAGTTTGGTTTCCAGCGGATCGATTATCAATGGCACGGTAGAGGATTCCGTTATTTTTAAAAAGACTTATATTGGTAATAATTGTTATATTAAGAATTCTATCATCTTAAATGATGTCTATATAGGAGATAACACCCATATTGAAAACTGCATTGTAGAAAGCAGGGATACAATAAGAGCGAACTCCTATCATAAAGGGGAGGAAGGCATCAAAGTAGTGGTAGAACATAATGATAGATATGTAATATAAATCGAAACATTTTTGATCCAAGGGGGATAAGCGGCATGAAAATTACGGACGTAAGAGTGCGGAAAATCACTAAAGAAGGAAAAATGAAAGCTATTGTATCGATTACATTAGATGATGAATTTGTAGTTCATGATATTAAGGTAATTGATGGGGAGAAGGGACTTTTTATTGCAATGCCAAGTAAGAAAGCAACAGACGGAGAATATAGAGATATTGCGCATCCTATAAATTCCGACACAAGAGAGCGTATTCAGAGAATTATCTTAGATAGTTATCAGAAGGCACTCATGGAGCCAGAAGAATCTTAAAATTATATGGATAGTGAAAAATGGGAATGCTTTTTAAGCATTCCTATTTAATTTAAAAGATTTATTGAAAAAGTTAGACTTTAAGGGTAGAATGGTTTGGAAAGTTTGAGAGTAAACAATACTGCGGCTTAAGTGCTGCAGGCAATGGAAAGACATAGGTACTAGGATGTATATAATAGCAGGTCTGGGCAATCCGGGCAAAGAATATGTAAATACCAGACATAATGTTGGATTTGAAGTGATAGATGCCCTGGCAGATAAATATAATATTAATGTGCTGGAGTTAAAACATAAGGCAATGATAGGAAAAGGGTATATAGAAGGGCAGAAAGTGATACTTGTTAAGCCGCTCACGTTTATGAATGTAAGCGGAGAAAGTATCCGTCCTATTATGGATTATTATAAAGCGGATATAGAAACAGAGCTGATTGTCATATCAGATGATGTCAGTCTGCCTCCGGGACAGCTTCGTGTACGAAAAAAGGGGAGTGCGGGAGGACATAACGGTCTTAAAAATATTATTAAGCACTTGGGGAATGAAAACTTTCAACGGGTCCGTATGGGAGTTGGTGAAAAACCCAGAAACTATGACTTGGCGGATTGGGTACTTGGTCATTTTAATCAAGAAGAGAAGAAAGCTGTGGATGAGTCCGTGGAAAAAGCAATAAAGGCAATAGAAATCATGGTGACAGACGGAGCCGATGCAGCAATGAATGCATTTAATCATAAGGTATCTGTAAAGTAGAATATAGACAATTGCGAACCCCATTTCTGAGTGATGTTCCTCCCCCTAAATACTTTGTAATGTCCGTTTTTCAAAGCATTCCAATGAGCCCAAAGGCGGAGGGTCTCATTTTCATTGAAAAGAGGGCATTACAAAGTGTTTAGGGGTAGTACCATCACTCAGAAATGGGTTTCGCAATTGCTTAAAAGTAGAATAAGTAGGAAGGAAATATAAATGAGAACATTTACGGCACCTTTGTATGAGCTGGGGGAATTCGAGGAGATTGTAAAGCTTCTTAAGAGGAAGCAAACAGCACTATCTCTGACCGGATGTGTGGATTCCCAGAAGTTACATATGGCATATGGACTGAGCGATGGTTTTAAAATTAAAATCATCGTTACTTTTAGTGATCTTCGTGCGAAGGAAATTTACGAGGATTATAAACTATATGATAAAAATGTCACAATGTATCCTGCAAAAGACTTGATATTCTATCAGGCAGATATTCATGGCAACCAATTGACAAAAGAAAGAATCAAAGCACTTAGAAGAGTGGTTGAGGGAAGACCGATTACAGTTGTGACAACGTTTAACAGCTTGATGACGCCCCAGACCGCACTATCTGTTTTGCAGAAAAATATCATTTCTATCGGTCATCAAACAATAGTTAGTGAACAAGAGTTGGCAAGAAAACTGGTGGAGCTAGGGTATGAGAAAACGTATCAGGTAGAGACACCGGGGCAGTTCAGCGTTCGGGGCGGCATAGTAGATATCTTTGATTTGACAGAAGAAAACCCATATCGAATCGAGCTTTGGGGAGATGAAGTGGAATCTATTCGAAGCTTTGATATCTTAAGCCAGCGTTCCATAGAAACATTGCAGTCCATCCGTATCTATCCTGCCACGGAGATGATTCTCACTGAAGAAGAGCTAAAAGCTGGTATGAAGCGCATCGAAGAAGAGGCTGATAGATGCAGTGAAACATTCCGTAAGGAATTCAAGACAGAGGAAGCGCATCGGATAACCACACAGATCAAAGAATTAAAAGAGCAGATATTTGAATTTCAAGAAATGGCAAATTTGGAGAGCTATGTGCGTTATTTTTATCCGGAAACAGTTTCTTTTATGGAACTGTTTGATAAGGAGAAGAGCATTATTTTTCTGGATGAGCCTGCCCGTATAAAAGAACATGCGGATGCCGTAGAGTTGGAGTTTCGGGAAAGCATGATGCACCGCTTGGAAAAAGGATATGCGCTTCCGGGGCAGACAGATATTCTGTTCGGAGTGGAAACCGTGATGGCTAAAATGACAGGTAACCGGGTCGTTACCTTGTCGGCAATGGAATTTAAAAACACCTTGATTAAGGCTGAGAAAAGATTTGATATCGGAGCTAAGGGTGTAGCATCTTATAATAATAGCTTTGAGGCATTGGTTAAGGATTTAAAAAGATATAAGAAAAATGGATATCGTGTACTTCTTCTGTCCGGTTCCCGCACAAGGGCAAAACGTTTGGCTGAGGACTTAAGAGGGGAGGAGCTTACCAGCTTCTATAGTGATGATCCGTTCAGGGAAATACAGCCGGGTGAGGTAATGACCTTCTACGGCAGAGTACTTAAAGGATTTGAGTATCCGCTGATTAAATTCGTAGTCATTTCTGAAAGCGATATTTTTGGTGTAGAAAAGAAGAAAAAACGCAAAAAGAAAAAGTATGAAGGTCAGAAAATAAATGAATTTGCTGAGCTTAAGGTAGGGGACTTTGTAGTACATGAAAATCATGGACTGGGAATTTATAAAGGCATTGAAAAGGTAGAAATAGAGAAGGTAGTAAAAGACTATATTAAAATTGAGTATCGTGATGGAGGAAATCTCTATATTCTTGCCACCGGTCTGGATGTCATACAGAAATATGGTTCTGCGGATACCGGCAGAAAGCCCAAACTGAATAAGCTGGGTACACAGGAATGGAGCAGGACTAAGAGTAAAGTAAAAGGTGCTGTCAGCGAAGTGGCAAAGGATCTTGTGGAGTTATATGCGGTAAGACAGGAAAGAGAAGGCTTTGTTTATGGAAAAGATACCGTATGGCAGCAGGAATTCGAAGAGATGTTTCCCTATGAAGAAACCGAAGATCAGCTTGCGGCGATTATTGAAACGAAGGCTGATATGGAAAGTGCCAAGATTATGGATCGCCTTATTTGCGGAGATGTTGGCTACGGAAAGACAGAAATAGCCATTCGTGCGGCGTTCAAAGCAGTGCAGGAGGGTAAGCAGGTAGTCTATCTTGTACCCACTACGATTCTGGCGCAGCAGCATTATAATACGTTTGTACAAAGAATGAAGGATTTTCCGGTTCGTATTGATCTGCTTTCTCGTTTCCGGACAACTGCAGAACAGAAGAAAACCGTAGAGGATTTACGTAAAGGTCTGGTAGATATTGTTATCGGAACTCATAGAGTCCTTTCGGCAGATGTGGTTTTTAAGGACTTAGGTCTGCTGATTGTCGATGAGGAACAACGCTTTGGTGTGACCCATAAAGAAAAAATAAAGAAAATGAAAGAGAATGTTGATGTTCTGACACTGACAGCAACTCCCATACCAAGAACACTTCATATGAGCCTCATTGGAATCCGTGATATGAGCGTATTGGAAGAGGCTCCGGAGGATAGACTTCCCATTCAGACCTATGTAATGGAACATAATGAAGAAATGGTACGCGAAGCTATTGTCAGAGAAATGTCCAGAAATGGGCAAGTATATTATGTATATAATAGAGTGAACAACATTGCAGATATTACCTCAAAGATAGCCCAGCTTGTTCCGGAGGCCAATGTAGCCTTTGCCCATGGCCAGATGAGGGAGCAGGAACTTGAAAGAATTATGTATGACTTTATAGATGGTGAAATTGATGTATTGGTTTCTACTACGATAATTGAAACCGGACTTGATATTTCAAATGTAAACACTATGATTATACATGATTCAGATAACTTAGGACTTTCACAGCTCTATCAGCTGCGAGGGCGCGTGGGTCGATCCAATCGAACAGCGTATGCATTTTTAATGTATAAAAGAGATAAGATGCTGAAAGAAATTGCAGAAAAGAGATTGACTGCCATTAAGGAATTTACGGATTTGGGCAGTGGATTTAAAATAGCAATGCGGGATTTGGAAATACGAGGTGCTGGTAATCTTCTTGGATCAAGGCAGCATGGGCATATGCAGGCTGTGGGATATGATATGTACTGTAAGATGCTGAATGAGGCCGTGAAGAAGTTAAAGGGAATCAAAACAGAAGAAGATTTTAACACAGCAGTGGACTTAGATGTGGATGCGTTCATTCCCCCTTCCTATATTGTCAATGAATTCCAGAAGCTGGATATATATAAACGTATTGCAAGTATTGAGAACCAAAGTGAAAGTGAGGATATGAAGGAAGAACTCCTTGACCGCTTTGGAGAAATACCAAAATCAGTGGATAACCTTCTTAGAATCGCTCTAGTACGTGTAAAAGCTCATAAAGTTTACATGCCGGAAGTAAAAGGGAAAAATGAAGAAATCCGTTTTCTGTTGAACGCGGATGCAAAAATAAATATAAAAAATATCCCTACATTATTAAATAAACATCCGAAGTTGTCTTTTAATGCAAAAGGAGCCCCATTATTCCTCTATCGCTATAAGAAGTGCGGTATGGTGGAGAGGGATGCGGAGAATTTACTGTCAAAGACAGAGGAACTACTTACCTCTATGGAAGAAATTCTAATAGGATCCTAGTTTAATTTTCTATCATATAAGTAACATATTCCTTGTCAAGATGATAGCCTAACTTAAGGGCTAAAGCGACTGACTCAGGATTCATGGCATCCCAGCTTGGATAGAGTCCGCGTTTTAGACATTCCAGTATAAGGGCAGAGGTGCAAATAAGAGCAAGACCTTTTCTGCGATAGGCAGGCAGGGTATCTACTTCTATTTCAATACCGCTTTTAAAAACCGTATAGGAGGAAGCACCTGAAACAATGGTTTCCCCATCCATGATGACAAAACCAAGACCATGCTTTTCATAGAAATCATAACTGCAAAATACAGAACATAAATCCCGGAGCTGCTTGGTTTGCAGAAGCTTAGAGTATATTGTTTTATCAATAGCTTGTATTGTGTAACCATCCGGTAGTTTTAGAAGATAATCAGAGAGCTTGCTTTTATCAAAAACAGCAGGCTCTTTTTTTATGGAATAACGATAAAATCGCTCAAAATGATTCTGATTGGTTTCTTCAATTAATTCTTCCCATTCTTTATTTTCAGGTATAATCAAAAGAAAGCCGGAGGGAGTGTAAGACTGGGTATTTTCAGCCAGCTCTCTATTGGGGAGACCTGCATAAAAGCAAAAATCCCCCACTATTATTTGTGCAGATTTGGGATTTTCGATATTATCTGTCCAGGCACTGCCCATATACCCTTGCAGACAGGACAGAACCATAGTGTGGGCGGAATTGCTAAAAAGTGGTGCTATGCTTGACATTTGATCAGTGTATAATTGATACATAAGAATCCCCCTATTTTTAACACTAGTATAAACAGCTATGAGAGAGCTGTCAAATAAATGAAATGAACCAAAATCCTAATCGATGGCTCTTATAGTTAGATGCGCATCAAGGGAACAGGAAGGAGTCTAACACTGTGGAAGAAACAAAATTGGTAAAGCAGTTAAAAAGTGGTGATAAAGCGGCTTTTGATGCTTTATATGAAAAATATAAAAACACACTTCTGCGGATGTCATATTTAGTTAGCGGTAATTTGGACGATGCGGAGGATATTGTTCAGGAAACATTTGTAAAATGCTATTTGCATATCGGAGACTTAAAGAAGCCTGAGGGTTTTAGGGCATGGCTTTTTCAGATTCTTTATCGGACAGCATATAGGCAGGTGAAGAAACGCGGACGGGAAATTCCGGACGAGGATATGGCAGCAAAGGCAGATGCAACAGATGGAATCACTTCCCTGGACCGGATGATTCAGACGGAGACACAGAAGCAAATAAATGATGCGGTGCAAATGCTGGGATTTAAGCATAGAGTCGTAATAGTCATGTACTATTACAACGAAATGACAACGAAAGAAATTGCAAAAGCACTGGATTGTACAGAAGGAACAGTTAAATCAAGGCTTTTTACTTCCCGAAAGAAGTTAAAGAAGGCATTGGAAAATATGCAGGAAGGAGGCGGACAACATGAAAACAGCAAAGAATTGTTTATTTTATAAGAAATGGAAACGGTTAGACTCACAAATAAAAGATAGCCTTCATGCAATTGATAAACAGTTAGAAGTCTCTGATCATATGAAACAACAAATTGATATTAAAATTATGAAAACTCAGGCAGAGGAGGACAATTATATGAAGCATTTTAGTGTGAAGAAATTAGTAATTGGAGTTATAGCAGCATGTCTTATTGTAGGAACCGTAGCGATTGCAGGAACGGGTATTAAAAATTATGTGTCTCATGGCGTTATTTTTCCAGATTTCACAAAGTTTGAAGATTTAAGTAAAGCGGAAGATACGGTTGGATTTTCTGTGAAGGCAGTAGAAGATTTTTCCGGCGGATATCAGGCAGATGGTATATTCATTAGAGAAATCAGCATTTTAAATGAGGCGGACCAGATAGAAGCAGAGGGTAAGACGGTTGAAATTAAGTATAAAAAAGGAAGCGAACAAATATCTTATAGTGTCCGTAAAGTTTTCTCCAGCGAGGATGTGAACTTTTTACTGAGTGGAGAATCAGCGGATAAGGCAATTAAGTGTGGGGATATTACGGTTACATTTAAGAGCGTTACCAATAAATTTGTTCCTCCGAATTATGAATTAACAGAAGAGGATAAGCAAAATATGGAAAAAGCCAATTACAACATTGGATATGGGTCAGATAAGGTAGAGGTGAATACCAGTAGTTCGGTAACATGGATTCAGGATGGGTTACTTTATGAATTATTTGGATTTGATCTTTCCACCACACCCGATGAAATGCTTCAAATGGCAAAAGAAGTGATTGAAAACGGGAACTAATTATAATAAATAATGAAAAGAGAATAAGTAAAATGGCGGGTGCTTAATGTTATGTATAACATAATTGTATATATTTTTAAGCATCCGTTTTTTTGCCACTTAACTTCTCTTTTATGTATGTTACAAGAAAAGCGCTGACAAAAGGACGAAAAAAGGTTACTCTTATGATGTCGACAAAGTGATTAGGAGGTAAGGTATGAGAGTAGAAATAAAACTGTCTGAGGAGTTTAAAGAGACCTATGCCATCATTTATACAAAAGAAATATCAGAGGAAGTAACGCGCGCGGTTGAAGTACTGGAGGCAAAAGGGAATATTATTACGGCTAAAGAAAATGATAAAATAATTATTTTAGAACCGAAAGAAATTTATATGATCCGGGTGGAAAATAAAGAAGTGGTCATTTACTGTGAGAAAAAGAAGTACACCTCCGGAAAAAAACTATATGAGCTTGAGCAAATGTTAGGTAATGAATTTATGCGGATATCCAAAGCAACCGTTGTCAATTTGAAAATGATTGATAGTGTGGAGCCGTCCTTTAATGCCATGATGTATTTGGTGATGAAAAACGGATGTAAGGATTATATCACAAGAACTTATTTAACAGAATTTAAAAAATATCTCGGTCTTTGAGAGATGATGAAAGAAAGTGAGGAGAAAAAGAATGAAGAAAATAATAGGATTGGTAAGTATTGGTATTTCATGGGGATGTACTATTTCTTGCATTATATCCATGATTGGTTATTCGATGATAGGGAATGATTGGTTCCTCTCTGCAACAAGAAGCTATAATCAGCAGATCATAGCTTCTATGATTATCGGATTGGCATGGAGTATCCCAAGTGTAGTGTATCAGAATGAGAAATTATCAGGTATTCAGCAATTTATCATCCATATGTCAATAGGCTTTATCGTATTTATTCCGATTGCTTTCTATATGGGGTGGTTTCCAAGCCAAAATATCTCTAGCATAATAATTAGTCTGGCAATCAGTATTATAAGTTCTCTTGTTATCTGGTTATGCTTCTATTTTTATTATAGAAATGAGGCTAACGTAATCAATAAAAAGCTTAAAGACAAATAATTACAATGTTCCAATCATAAATGGGCAGGCGAAGGGTTATAAAAACCTTTTCTCCTGCCTGTTTCTTCTTGTACTACTTATTAGGAATATGATATACTACAAAAGTAAGTTTATATATTTAGTTATAAAAGTTAGCCGGCAAGGAGCACCAACATGAGCGAAAAGGATTATTCTGATTTAGGTCGGGAAATAGGAGATAAAATTAACAAATTTGTTAATTCTAAAGAAATAAAGGATTTACAGGAAAATATTAGAGTCACCGTTGAAACCACAATGCATGAGGTTAGTCGTTCCGTAAAAGATGCGACCGTACAAGCTAATAAAAATGCAGAGATGCATAGGGATATGCAGACGGTTAAGCAGCAAGTTAAGCAGCCTATAAAAAAGTATACCAAAAGGCAGCTCCCGGTGTTAAAGAAGGCGCCCGGAAGTGTGTCCGGTATTTTGATGACGGTATTTGGGAGCCTTGGAGCAGCAGTTGGAGGATTATTTTCTATTTTTTTCATTTCACTAAATGCCATAATGGGTGGGTCCTTTATCTCCATGACTATGTCAATACAAATTACTGCTGTATGTATTTTGTTAGCCATCATAGGTGGTTTTTTAAATCGCAGAGCAAAGCGATTTAGGAAATATATTAAAAGGATTGATGATAGGGATTTTTATTCCATTAAGGAACTTTCCTATGTGGTACATAAAGAAGAGAAATTTGTTGTCAAAGATTTGAAGAAAATGATAAAACGAGGCTGGTTCAGGGAAGGTCATCTGGATAAGCAGGAGACTTGTTTTATGCTGACAGATGAATCCTATCAGATGTACCAGGATGCCCAGCAGGAGCTTGAACGGCGTAAGGAAGAAGAAGCCAGGAATGCCAAAGAAAGAGAGCTGATTGAACAAGATCCTTTGCGCAAACAGCTTCAGATAACAGTGGAAGAAGGAAAAGAATACATTAGGCGTATCAGAGAAATAAACGATGAGATTCCGGGCGAAGAGATTTCTAATAAGTTATATCGTTTGGAAAATGTATGTGCCCGTATTTTTGAACATATAGAAGAAAAGCCAGAAAAACTGACAGATTTAAGAAAGTTTATGAATTATTATCTGCCGACTACTTTAAAGCTGGTGGAAGCTTATCATGAGTTTAGTGTACAGCCGGTACAGGGTGCAAATATTTCCAGTGCTAAAAATGAAATAGAAGAGACATTAGATGATATCAGCGGTGCTTTTGAGAAAATGTTTGATAAGCTTTTTGAAGACGATGCAATGGACATTTCCACTGATATTTCTGTGCTATCAACGATGCTTGCACAGGAAGGACTTCTGAAAGACGAATTCAAAATTTAATAAATAAAATAATTAATATTTAAATAAAATTTAATAATTAAATAAAATTTAATTTTATAAAAGGAGAAAGTTATGGAAGAAAATAGGAATGAGACACCTGTGTTAGTGCTTAACCCATTTGAGGAGGTTGTGAAAGAACCTCAGGCTCCATCAGTACCAGGGACATTTGAAGAAAAGAATGAAATAAAGCAGATTGACACGCCGGCATTTGATGAAAGCTCTCTTACAGTAGATGAACGCAATATGGTGAATAATTTTGTAACGCAGATTGATTTAAATAATTCCTCTGTTGTATTGCAGTTTGGCGCCGGTGCCCAGAAGAAAATTGCAGACTTTTCGGAAACCGCACTTTCCAGCGTCAGAAGCAAGGATTTAGGAGAAGTTGGTGAACTTCTGTCCGGTGTCGTATATGAGCTTAAGAAATTTGATGAAGAAGAGGAAAAAGGATTTCTTGGCATGTTCAAAAAAGGCAGTAATAAGATTGCTGCTATGAAAAGCAGATATGATAAGGCTGAAGTAAATATCAATAAAATCTGTACCGTTTTAGAGGATCACCAGATTCAGCTTCTAAAAGATACGGCGATGCTTGATAAAATGTATGATTTAAATAAAAATTATTTTAAAGAGCTATCCATGTATATCCTTGCAGGAAAGAAAAAGTTAGAAGAAGTCAGAAGGGACGATCTGCCAAAGCTTATGGAGAAAGCTCAGGCAAGTAACCTACCGGAGGATGCGCAGGCTGTCAATGATTTTGTATCGTTATGTGACCGCTTTGAAAAGAAAATACATGATTTGGAATTAACAAGAATGGTTTCCATTCAAATGGCTCCACAGATTCGTTTGGTGCAGAGCAATGACACCATTATGTCGGAAAAGATTCAGTCCACATTGGTTAATACAATTCCTCTTTGGAAGAGTCAGATGGTGCTTGCACTTGGAATCAATCATTCCACACAAGCGGCTCAGGCACAAAGAGAAGTTACGGATATGACAAATGAGCTTCTTAAGAAAAATGCGGCAGTTCTTAAAATAGCAACCGTAGAAACAGCCAAAGAAGCGGAACGCAGTGTAGTAGATATAGAAACTTTAAGACAGACCAATGAATCCTTAATTTCCACATTGGATGAGGTTGTAAAGATTCAGGAAGAAGGACGCCAGAAACGTAAAGAGGCAGAGATTGAGCTGGGTCGTATAGAAGGCGAGCTTAAAAATAGGTTATTACAAATGCGTGCTTAATGTCTATAGTTTAAGTCTTACAAGCTATGAAAGGCATGGTACACATTATGGAGTATATTCCTGCCAAAACGATTGTCACTAAGACAAAAAACAGTGAGTGGTTTGGGACGGATTACAATATGAATATTTATAAGGGCTGCTGTCATGGTTGTATTTACTGTGACAGCCGTTCTGATTGTTACCAAATTGATAACTTTGATACTGTGCGCGCCAAAGAAAATGCACTGGTTATTATTCGGGACGATTTACGCCGTAAGGTAAAGAAGGGGGTAATCGGTACCGGATCTATGAGTGATCCATATAATCCCTTTGAAAAAGAGGAATGTCTCACAAGACATGCACTGGAATTAATCAATGCTTTTGAATTCGGAGTATCAATCGCTACCAAAAGCTCTCTTATTACGAGAGATATCGATATTTTAACGGATATTATGGAACATTCTCCGGTGCTATGCAAAATGACGATTACAACTGCCGATGATGAACTGGCAAAGAAGATAGAGCCTCATGTTGCCGTATCCTCCAAGCGTTTTGAGGCACTGGAAGATTTGCGTAGTCATGGGATATTTGCCGGAATCTTATTGATGCCGGTATTGCCATTTATTGAAGATAATGAAGAGAATATTATGAATATTGTGCATCAAGCTTCAGCATGTAATGTGAATTTTATTTATCCGGCCTTTGGGATGACGCTCAGGCAAAACCAAAGAGAACATTATTACCGTAAGTTAGAGGAGTTATTTCCGGAAGAAAATCTGATTGGGCAGTATCGGAAGAGATATGGCGCATATTATGAGTGCAGATCACCTAAGGCAGCACAGTTATTCAAGACTTTTGCCGCAGAATGTGAAAAATTAGGTATCTTATACCGGATGAAAGATATCATCCGTGCTTATAAAGGAAATTATGGAGAAAATCAATTAAATTTTCTGGATATGATATAATAATTGCCGAATTACAATAGCGCCTTATGTTTTAGGGCGCTATTATCTTAAGAATTTATAAAATAGATGCAAACATTATACCGTTTATGTTTCAATATAAATAATAGAATAAATATATAAAGTTATTTATTACTTAAGATACGGAAAGGTACGGTTATTGCAATGGATGTACAAGAGATACGGATGGATATATTAGAGGTGCCGGAGAGAAATAAGCGTTCCCGTACTTCCAAACAAAATATCCGGAGGAAGAAGCGTAGAAGAAAAGCAAAAATGATACGATTTTTTATTTCATGTATAACACTCTTATTATCTGCAGGTATTATTGTTGGAATTATATATCTGGTAGGTTTTGTCTATGATAACATGATTAAAAGTGATGATGTGGTGACAGTACAAAGCCGAAGTATAGAAGAGATGCTGGGAATAGAAAAACAGAAGTGGCATGATTTTTACAAAACGGACTTACCAAGACCTGAGTTAGACGTACAATTGCTTACCATCAACGAATTTTCCAGACCAGCCATAGCGTTACCGGAAGTTAAGAGCATATTCGTTCATTATACAGCCAATGCAGGAACAACAGCATTGCAAAACAGAAGTTATTTTGAGTCATTGGCCGAGACAGAAGAACGGTCAGCCAGTGCGCATTTTATCATAGATACGGATGGTAGTATCGTACAATGCGTTCCAACAAAGGAGATAGCCTACGCCGTAATGCAAAGAAGCTATGACTCTTTATCCATTGAATGCTGCTATGAAAGAGATGACGGTAAATTTACACAGGAAACATATGATTCGTTGATTGCAATGACCGCATGGCTTCTGCATGAATTTAAGCTGACTCCTTCTGATGTGCTCAGGCATTATGATGAGGGCGGTAAGAACTGTCCTAAATATTACGTGGAAAACGAGGAAGCCTGGCAGCAATTTTTGAGAGATTTAGAGAACTATATGAATAGTAAGACATAAAAAGTCTATCTGCTGAATGTGTGAGCAGATGGACTTTTTTTGCCCATTTACTCAGGTTTTGAGCTGTAAAGAGCCTTTTCTTTTTCAGAGAGCAATATTTGTACCAAGCCGAGCAACTATTGCATAGAAGACCTAAAATACGAATGTTATATTGAAATTAGGTGATATGGATGCAGAACATATGGAATCATATGATTGAAAAAACAAATAACCTTAAGCTTCGCAAGAAGCTACTTCTCCTGTATTGCGGCTGTGTGTTATTTCCGCTTATATTAACGGACAGCATTATTCTGGGCATTATTTGGCGGGAAGAAAGAGCTAAGACACATGTAGAGATGAAAAATATTGCAGAAGCTGTCTGGTATGATCTGGATACTATGCTGAGCGAAGCCGCAGCTACTACAAATAAGATATATATTAATCCGCATACCAATGATTTCCTGGAAAAGAGTTATAAATCAGGTTTGGATTATTACAAGGCTTCTTACAGTTTCATGAAAGGAACGCTAACAGGACTTTCTTCAGATAGCACTAACATATTCTTTTATACAGATAACGATACCATTGTAAATGGGGGACATTTCTTTAAGATAGATAGCTGCAAGAATGAGGAATGGTATAAAGAACTGAGCGCATCCGGTCAGGAGTCTGTACTCTGCTTTTATTATGCGGGTGACAGGCAGCTATCGGTGACAGCACAGAGAAAAATATCATTTATAAGAAAGCTTAATTATTATAAAAATTCCCAAGTGGAGAAGGTAGTTAAATATGATATGGATTACAATTCGGCGGTTCGTAAGCTGGTAGGTATGAAGTATACCATGCCAATATATGTCTGCCTTGGTGATCGTATTTTATTATCCAATAGTAGTATGTCAGGCTATACGAATAACTTTGAAACTTTGACCGGGGAAGAAGAAATCGGGTATGAAAAAAGTGGAAATCTATACGGACAGACGATACGTGTACTTGTGGAGGAGCCGGAGAGTACGTTTGGGAAAAAGCTGCAGGAGGAGTGGCCTTTAATCTTTTTTATGTTGTCCCTGAATATATTGCTGCCCATGCTTTTAGTCAATCTGATTAACGAGTCATTTTCCGAGCGGCTGCAGGAACTGAGCCGGGCTTTTGATATGGTAAAGGCGGAAAGTCTCAAAGAGATAGAGAATGTACGGGGAACAGATGAAATAGGCAGCCTTATGCACAACTATAACCGAATGGTTGGAAAGTCTCAGGAACTGATAAAGATTGTATACAAAGACAGGCTGGATAGACAGGAAACCGATATAGCCAGACAGAATGCAGAGTTGCTTGCACTGCATAGCCAGATTAATCCTCATTTCCTTTTTAACGTACTGGAAAGTATCCGAATGCACAGTCTGCTGAAGGGAGAACAGGAGACCGCAGGGATGATAGAACGGCTTGCTGTATTGACGCGTCAGAATGTGGATTGGTCCGATGATTATGTGAGAATTAAGGAAGAGATGCAGTTTATCGGAGATTATCTGGAATTGCAAAGATACCGTTTTGGAGATAGATTGTGTTATGAGCTGAGCATAAATCCTGATTGTGAGGAATATTATCTACCTAAACTGACACTGGTTACTTTCGTAGAAAATGCCTGTGTACATGGTGTGGAAAACAAGGCGGCAGTGTGCTTCGTGTATGTCCGGGTGTATGAACGGGAGGGGTGGCTCTATCTGGAAGTAGAGGATACCGGCTGTGGAATGAATGAGGAGCTGGTAGAGGAACTGAAGGAAAAGATGGAGAATTGCACCATTGAAACAGTAAAAGAACATAAACATATCGGTATTGTAAATGCGTACCTGAGATTGAAAATGATTACGGGAGGAAAGGTGAAATTTGAGCTGGAAAGTGAGGAAGGTGCAGGAACTTTCATGCTGTTACGGATACCGGTGCAGGTATTGAAAGGAGAGAATGGTGACGGGTTATGTTGAAAGTATTAATCGTGGATGATGAACCTTTTATTGCGAAGGGGCTATGTGTACTTATTGATTGGGCGGCAGAGGGTTATGAAATTGTAGGATTGGCGGCCAACGGAGAAGAGGCTTTAAATCATATCAAGACAGAACCGGTGGACCTTATTATTGCAGACATTCAGATGCCGGTAATGACAGGATTGGAATTGTTAGAGACCATTCGAAAGGAAGCGATTTCGGATGCCCATTTTATTATACTCAGTGGTTATAAGGATTTCCGGTATGCTCAGACTGCTATACGTTACGCATGTATGGATTATGTACTGAAACCTGTAGGCAGGGAGGAGTTATTAAAGAGCCTGCGGCGGGTATCCAGAAAGCAGGAGCAGATTGAGCTGGAGACAGAGAACAGCGAACAGATGCAGCAGGCTTATCTTTATCATAATCTGACCGCGCTGATTCATGGAAATTATAAACCTGAGAATCTGGAATATGTACAAAAAAATATGCCCGTCTTGGGTCTGGCAGGCGGGGCTAGATATATTCATATTCATTTCAAAGATTGTCTGTTTCTGGAGGAGATGGACGATGAAGAAGTTAACTGCTTAAGAAGTATGGTGTATGAAAGATGCAGAGCATTTTTAAAAGAGGATGCGCCGCTTTGTATCAAAGACATTCCGGGAACCGGAGATGGCTATGAAGTGGGTTTTGTGTACTGTGAGGGAATGGCACGTAAGCGGGGAATGCAAACAAAGGAGTTCTTAAGACAGCTTCTTGATTATATGAACGAAGATCAGGATATTCTCTCGGTGTTGTTAGTGGGAAAGCAGGTAGAGGATGTGTCAAAGCTATGTCATTCTTACACAACTGCCTGTATGCTCCGCTCTTTCCAGGGATTTAGAGCGCCCAGAGATATTTACTATTATGAGAAAGAAGTACAGAATAACCCTTCCGACGGAGTGATATTGTGTAAAGAAAGTCTGGACAAGCTGATTCAGGCTGTGGGTAATAATGACAGGGTGGAGATTAACAAAAGTGTGGACAGCCTTTTCAATGAGATGGAACGTATGGGAATGGTAAGTGGCAGTATTACTATGAACACCAACTACTTACTGTTTCGCCTCATTTATCTTGCGGTGGAGCAGGAGGAGACGGTCAATCAGGAAGAGGTCATGCGGTATATTGGTGAGAATTCTTTTGATACGGGTATTGTCAGAGGAAGTCGGGCGCATCTGCGTAAGTTTGCCTGTGATTATGCAGAATACCTCATTCAGTTACGTAGAAATGTGTCAAGAGGAATTCTGTTGGAGATAGAGACAGAGGTGCGTGAAAATTACGCAAAGAATCTGACGCTGCGGGAGTTTAGTCAGAGATATTATGTGAACAGTTCCTATTTGGGACAGATATTCAGGAAAAAGTATGGTCAGTCTTTCAAGGATTATCTATGCAGATATCGCATCGAAAAAGCTGCATCTGCTCTCATCCATAGTAGTAAGAAAGTAAGTCAGATTGCGGAGGAAGTGGGCTATAAGGATGTAGACTATTTTATCAGTAAATTTATTTCCATAAAAGGATGTACCCCTTCAAAGTACCGGAAACAGCCAGATATGAACTAGAATTTGTCGGGTTTTTCCATAGAGTTCATCGGTTGTATTGGTTTCTTCCCTCAGATATACTATTAATATTGAAACCAGAACACAAACAAGGGAGGTACATAGTAATGTTAAAAAGATTGACAGTATTACTGTTGGCTGTTGCCATGACAGCAGGCGCTCTTACAGCCTGTGGTGGCAGCAAAGAAGTGGGAAGTACACAGACAGAAGATGACAGTGCAGCAAAAACGGACGGAGGCTCGGAGACGGCGGCAGGTAATGGAGAAGTGAAAGAATTTACGGCTTTCTTTGCAACACCCGGTGCGGAAATCAATGATAACAATGAGATTAGTCAGATGCTTGCAGAGAAGACCGGTGTAAAGGTAAAAGAAACATGGCTTACCGGACAGACGGCAAGTGAAGCAATCGGTACGATTATTGCAGGTGGTGAGTATCCTGATTTTATTAATGGTGTAGATGCGATGGCGCCTCTTTATGACGCAGAGGCTTTGATTCCGTGGGATGACTACATTGACAAATATCCCAACATCAAAGAGTTTTATTCGGATGCAGAGTGGGACAAATTCCGCCAGGAGGATGGACATATTTACTGGATGAATACGTTCCAGAATATCTATGGTGAGGATATGACGACAACTCACAATGATGAGGCTTTCTGGATTCAGGCAAGAGTACTGGAATGGGCAGGTTATCCGGAAATCAAAACTTTGGATCAATACTTTGATTTGATAAAGGATTATAATGAGGCAAATCCTACTATGGATGATGGTACTACAAATATTCCTTATACAATCCTCTGTGAGGACTGGCGGTATTTCTGTTTGGAAAATGCTCCTCAGTTCCTGGACGGATATCCCAATGATGGCTCCGTTATCGTAGATCCGGATACTCTGACTATTATTGACTACAATACGACAGAAACAGCAAAGCGTTATTTTCAGAAATTAAATACAGAATATCATGCAGGCATTGTAGACCCGGAATCCTTTACACAGACTTATGATGAGTATATTGCAAAGCTTTCTACGGGACGTGTCCTTGGTATGGTTGACCAGTGGTGGGATTTCGCTTATACGGTAAATGATGTATTCAAACAACAGGGACTGGATGACAAAGGATGTAACTATGTTCCTCTCGGAATTACGATTGACGAGGGTATGAATAATCAGTGGCATACAAGCGGCGGCACATTGAATGTAAGCAACGGTTTGGGAATCTCAGTTGATTGTAAGGATGTGGATGCGGCATTCCAGTTCATTGATAATCTTCTTTCACAGGAACTACATGACCTTCGTCTGTGGGGCGTAGAAGGCGTGGATTATTTGGTAGATGATGACGGCTTATATTATCGCACGGAAGATATGAGAATGCAGTGTTCCAATACAGATTACAAGGCTTCTCACCTTTGTACCTATTCTTACTTCCCTCAGTGGTATGGAACAAGTAAAGATGGTAAGAACGCAATGCAGCCTACGGAACAGCCAAGTGAATTTTTGGATAGCTTGAATGAGAATCTAGTGAAATGTTTTGAGGCATATGGCGTAAATACATATGTTGGTATGATTGGCTCTGTAGATAATATCGGCGAATGGTTCCCTATGTACTCCTTCTCCAATACTATGACAACAGAGACACCCGGAGGAGTAGCATGGACCAAGATGGGCGAGGTAAAGCATGAGTGGCTACCACAGGTAGTTATGGCCGATGATTTTGGTAGTGCATGGGATGAGTACATGAAGGTTTATTCGGATTGTAAGCCGGAAGATTTCCTTAGCGAGATGCAGACCGAGCTGGATAGAAGAATGGGCAAATAATCTGTCTTGTTAAAATGTAAGAAATTGTATAGTGGCAGCCATGGTTTTCAGAAATAACGATGGCTGCCGTTATTACAATAAGTGTTTAAAGGAGTAGGATAATGGCTGGAAAAAACAAGAATAACAAGACGGTTAGTATAACCTGGAAAGAAATAAAGCGTCAGAAGGTGCTTTTAATTTGGTCGGCCGTATTTGTGATATACGGATTTATATTTTACTATCTTCCCCTTGGTGGTTGGATTACGGCATTTCAGAATTATAAACCAAAGAATGGGTTGCTGAGATCTGAATTTATCGGGTTAGATAAGTTTATTTTTTTATTTTCGGATGCTACCTTTTTAAAGGTTGTCAGGAATACGCTGGCAATGGGAATTATCAATCTGGTGGCAACGTTTAGTATGGCAATTCTATTTGCCATTCTCTTAAATGAGTTGCAATCTAATTTCGGAAAAAGGACAGTGCAGACTATTTCATACCTGCCCCATTTCCTATCATGGATTATAGTTACCGGTATTCTTCATGATGTCCTGTCCGGTACAGGTATTGTAAATGAATTACTGGTAAACTTAAATATTATAAAGCAGCCCATTAACTTTTTCGCAGAGAAAGCATATTTCTGGCCGATTGTAGCATTTGCTAATGTATGGAAAGAAACTGGATGGAACGCAATTATTTATCTGGCAGCAATTACCGCCATTGATCCCGGGCTATATGAAGCGGCAGCAATTGACGGAGCCGGCAGATGGGCAAAAATCAAGTACATAACAATTCCGGGTATTAAATCAACAATTATGGTTCTGCTTCTGATCAATGTAGGAAATGTACTAAATGCAGGATTCGAAGTACAGTATCTGTTAGGCAACGGACTTGTAAAGAGTGTTTCAGAGACCATTGATATTTATGTGCTTAAGTGGGGTATCAGTCAGAATGACTATTCCCTCGGTACTGCGGCAGGTATATTTAAGAGCTTTGTAAGTATCGTGCTGATTATCGTAGCAAATCATATGGCCAAGAAAGCGGGCGAGGAGCGCCTGTTCTAAAAGCAGGGAAAGGGGCATAAGTGATGAGACATAAAAAAGTTGCAGACAGAGTATTTGTAATGTGTAATACAATCTTTATGGTTTTATTTGTAGTTATTACGTTATATCCGGTTTTGAATATGATAGCAGTGTCGTTTAATGACGGTCTTGATGCAGTGAGAGGAGGCATTTATCTGTGGCCGCGGAAATGGACATTGGAGAATTATATCACCGTACTGAAGAAACAGAATTTGATAACGGGAGCATATATTTCGGTGCTCAGAACGGTTGTGGGTACGGTTACAGCACTGGCGGCCAATGCTATCCTTGCATTTATTGTCAGCAGAAAAAGATTTTTATTTAAATCGCAGCTTTCTCTGTTCTGGGTAGTGACCATGTATGTGAACGGCGGTATGATTCCCATATTTCTTTTGTATAAGGGGCTGAATCTTACCAATAGCTTCTGGGTGTATGTGATTCCTGGAATGGTTAGTGCCTTTAATATGTTGGTATTTCGAACCTATATGCAGGGACTGCCGGATAGTTTGGAGGAATCGGCACAGCTTGACGGTGCAGGTTACATGACAATATTTATTAAAATAATTTCACCATTATGTAAACCAGTTTATGCCACAATAGCATTATTTATAGCCGTATATCAGTGGAATTCATGGTTTGATGCCATGCTTTATAACAGAATGAGCGATCAATTTACGACACTGCAATATGAGTTGATGAAGCTTCTTTCTTCAGTTATGCAGCAAAGCGGCAGCGCCGATGCGGCCAAGAATGCAGCGAATTCCATAACACCCAGTTCTATTAGGGCGGCTGCCACTGTTGTGACCATGCTTCCTATTGTCAGTCTGTATCCGTTTTTACAGCGGTATTTTGTAACGGGACTTACAATCGGAGGAGTAAAAGAATAGGTAGGCAAACGGGAATAAGAGAAGGAATGGATGATGGGTATGAAGAAATGGATAAGTAGAAATACAGAAGGGAAGAGTAAATTTAAGAAAATATGGAAAAAAAGAGAAGATAAGGGCTCCAAGAAGGTGAAGGGAATTGGGGCATCTTTGATGAGGGCTTTCTGTATTCCGGTTCTTTTGATCATTGCTCTGGGAACGGTTTCTTATCTGACCGCTTCCAATGTGGTGATGAAGAAATATGAGGAGTCGGCAGGAGCAACTATGGCGACCATGGATCTGTATCTCAGTATGGTATGTGACAATACGAAATCCAAGATGACGGAAATGCTGATGAATAAGGATCTGCAGGATTATTATTCTAAATATTATGAGACGAACACATCGGAAGGTGTTCAGGCTTATAATAACCTTTCCCTTAGTATGGGGGCGGCACAGATAACGCTGAACTATATGGGGGACTATTTTATTTTTGCAGAAAAAGGAAAATGTATCATCAGCACTACGCAGGCAAAACTTCTGCCGGATAATGCTTATGAAGAGTTTATGAAGACAGAGTCAGCACAGGCTTTTGCAGACAATAAGACAGTAAATGCATGGATAGGATTCCATGACTATATTGACGAACAGCTAGGTTATTCAAAAGATAAATATGCGTTCTCCTATGTCACCAGATTTGTGGATAAGTCTGGAATTATAGTAGCGGATATCAGCAGGGACTTTGTGGAAGAGGTGCTGAATACTATGGAATTTGGAGAAGGCAGTATAAAAGGAATCATTACCGGAGACGGCCGAGAGGTACTTGTGAGGGAGACTGCATCGGAAAAAGGTATGATTTCGGAGCCACTTTCTGATAGTGAGACCGTGTTTGCAGGTTATGGAGTGATAGAGGGGGAAAGACAGGGCGGCAGCTTTGTAAGCTATAACGGAGAAGAGTATCTCTATACGTATTCTGAAATTGGAGAGACCGGCATGAAGGTATGTGCATTGATTCCAAGAGCTCATATTATTAGCGAGGTCTCTAATATTCGTACGGTTACGGTAGTCTTCATAATATTTGCGGTTCTGACTGCATTGGTGCTGGGAATGGGAATATCTACAGGAATTGGAAGGGAGATTAAGAATACCAGAACGTTCCTTGAGAAGATGTCTAAGGGAGACTTGACCCAGACCATTACCACGAAAAGAAAGGATGAGTTCAGCGTTCTTGCCGGAGCGATCAATCATATGGGGGAGAGTATGAGCGGACTGATTGGTAAGCTGGCAGGATTTGAGGAAGAGGTAGGAATATCGGTCGGGAAGGTAAACGAGACCTCAGATGTCGTGGTAACAGCCATACAGGGAATTGCAGAGACTATGGATGAGGTATCTCAAGGCGCTTCCGAACAGGCGAAAGATACAGAGAAATGTATGGAGCAGATGTCTGAATTTACCAAGCAGATACAAGTGGTATGTGAGAATACCGAGAATATGAGTGGCAATGCGGATAAGGTTATGGATTCCTTACTTGAGGGGAAACATAAAATAGATGATTTGAATGAAAAGTCCAATGATACTATAGATGTGACAAGAGAACTGGTAGAGAATATTCTTAGGGTGCGTAAGCAATCGGATAGTATAGGCGGTATTGTGAATACAATCAATGAAATCGCATCCCAGACAAACCTGTTGTCCTTAAATGCCTCTATAGAAGCAGCCAGAGCCGGCGTTCAGGGCAGGGGATTTGCGGTAGTAGCCGAAGAAATAAGAAAGCTGGCAGACCAATCTATGGCGGCTGGAAATGAAATAAAAAGTATCATCGATATGACGGAAAAGATGACGGCAGAGGCAACAAACTCTGCGCAAAAAGCAGAGGGAATAGTCAATGTACAGAAGACTTCCCTAGAAGAAACCAACGATATATTTGCACAGATGGAAGACTGCACCAGAGAATTACTGGAAGGGCTGAAGGTCATATTAGAGGGTATGGATCATATGAGCGTCAGCAGGAATCAAATGGTTAAGTCTATGACAGGTATCTCTTCATTCTCAGAGCAAGTAGCAGCATCAACTCAGGCAGTGACAGAGAATATACAGAATCAGAAGGATGTGCTCAGTCAGCTGTTGACAAGAACAGAACTTCTGCAGAGCAAAGCGGATGAAATGAGTGGGCTTATGGAACAGTTTCATATCAAGAAGGGAAATATGGAAATATGACAGGAGCATATCAGACAGGAAAATACAGAAATGTATTTGCAGAAGCAGGGTATACAAAGGAAGAGATAAACAAGCGTCTGTATCATATATTTCACACGATGTTTTATGGTACGGAAGAAGAGAGAATCTATTATCCGGTTGGTGCGGATATGGGTTATCTGACAGATACGGGTAATAATGATGTGAGGACGGAAGGCATGTCCTACGGCATGATGATGTGCGTGCAGTTGAACAAAAAAGAGGAGTTTGACAGAATCTGGAAGTGGGCAAGAACCTATATGTATATGGAGCAGGGGGAAAATAAAGGTTACTTTGCCTGGTCTTGTGCTCCTGACGGAACGAAAAACTCCTATGGACCGGCACCGGATGGAGAAGAATATTTTGCCATGTCTTTGTTTTTTGCCTCCAATCGTTGGGGAGACGGGGAAGGAATCTTTTGTTATTCCAAGGAGGCTCGGGCAATTCTTCATGAGTGTATACATAAGGGTGAGGATGGAAAAGGCGGTGATCCCATGTGGGAGCCTTCTAATAAGCTGATAAAGTTCATTCCTAATTGTGACTTCAGTGATCCATCTTACCATCTGCCTCATTTCTACGAACTGTTTGCCCTCTGGGGGAACGAAGAAGACAGGGTTTTTTGGAGGGAGGCTGCGTCAGCCAGCAGGAACTATTTAAGAAGTGCTTGCCATCCGGTGACCGGTCTGGCGGCAGAATATGCGGATTATGACGGCAGCCCTCATAACAGTCACTATGAGGAGTTCGGTGGCAGACATGATTGGTTTTACAGTGATTCATACCGGGTAGCAGCCAATATCGGACTGGATTATGAATGGTTTGGAGCAGATGAGTGGGAAAGGGAATGTGCCCACAGGATACAGAGTTTTTTCTCTGAACATGTAAACCTTGAGGATTATAAGATTTACGAAATAGATGGCACTGCATTAGAGGAAAAAGCATTGCATCCGGAGGCAATCATAGCCACTAATGCGCAGGCGTCTTTGGCATCCGAAGGGGAATATGCCATGAAACATGTCAGACGATTCTGGGAGACACCGCTTCGTGAAGGGGAACGAAGATATTATGATAACTGTCTCTACCTCTTTGCATTTCTGGCATTGAGCGGTAACTTTAGGGTATGGGAGTAATTTTATATATAAACGGACATCTCAATATGAGATGTCCGTTTCACTATGCAGGGCTTAACTCTTAGCGTTCCTCATTCAAACTCTGATACAATGGATTTTTCAAAGCCATTAGGCTCGTTACAAAACCTATTGCCCCAACAATGAAGAAGATGATTGCTATACCAGAGCCTTTTCCTGTTCCGAACACAAATGTGAAAGCTTGTTGGATAGGCGAGACGACTGCCATAAACGGCTCAAAAACATGGTCAGCCAACGCACCACCTAGAAACAACCCCAACGGAATCGTGCAGTTCTGGATGGTATCCCTTGCCGAAAATACGCGCCCCTGCATTTCAATCGGTACATGGGTACGCATAACTGCGGTCAGGTTTGCGCCCAGTAAAGCCACCGGTACATAAGAAGCAAATGCAGCAGCTACCCAAAACGGCAGCGAGTGAGTCAGGCTCATTACTACATCTCCAAAAAGAAAGGCCAGACCAGAGCATACAAATATAACGTTTACCTTGTTTTTTATCGGTTTCATAAATGTGATGAGAACGCTGCCCGCAAGTATGCCAAGTGCGACGGCAGCCTCCACCATGCCGAGAGCTTTTTGTTCGCCACCTGTCCTGCTAAGAATAAAAGTGGACAACATGCCATCGCCTCCTATTTTAGCAAAGAAGTTGATTACAGCGAAAAACAGGATGATACGCAAGAGCGTTGAATGTTTCCGAAGGAAGTTTATTCCCACCATACAGCTTTTCAGGAAAGACTCCCGTACTTCTTCATTACTGCGTACTACGTCCGGGATTTTAATGAAAACTAACAGCGTAACAAATGCTATCACAAAGCTTGCAAGGTCTACAATTAAAACAGTTGTCATCCCGCCAAAAGCGAGCAAGGTGCTGCCAAGTGCCGGAGCCAGTATTGTAATAACAGAGGCAGAAAAGGATTGTAATCCACTGACCCTTAAATATTGTTCTTTAGGTACAAGCAAACTAGTAGCTACATAAGAGGCCGGGCTTTGAAAAGCGTTCATGAAGCTGAGCATGAAGTTGATGATGTACAGATGCCATACTTGCAATGCTAAAAAGGAATACAACACTAAGACCGTTACTGTGCCACAGGCAGCCATCAAATCAGCAATCAGCATGATACGCTTCTTATCCCAATTATCTGCAATGGTCCCGGCTATGAAGCGAAAAAAGATGGTCGGCAAAAAAGAACATATCGTCAGTAGCGTTATGCTGGAAGCCGTTCCTTTTTGGTTGTAAACCCAAATGATTAGTGCAAAATTAGTCATTGCCGTGCCAAGACTTGACACAGCTTGAGAACTCCAGAGAATAAAAAATTCCCGGAGACCTGAAAAAATATTTTTTTTATTCATGGCTTTGCTCCTTTAATTATTTTTATTAAATGGATTACAAAGCCCGATTTGGACGGCAGATTACGCTACCGCTCCATACAATCTCCGTCCATTATCAGACCCTGCATGGAGCAAAAAATTGTGCAAATAACATAAAATCACCTCGTAATAATATTAATTTATTATACCACAGAAGAATATGACCGTCGATGCCGGCATACTTACTACTTACCATTTTTTACACAAATATTGTGTTATCAATTCGGTCATTCACCAATTGACGCAGCAACGCCTGACCGATATACTGATTGTAAGGATGAAGGAGGATAGACATGAAATCATATCGTAAAGAACTACATTTTTGCCTTCCAACCAGAAGGGGACTTGTTAATATTACGCAAGAGGTGCAGCAAGCAATTAATGAAAGCGGAATAAAAGAAGGATTTGTGCTTGCCAACGCCATGAATATTACTGCCAGCGTCTTTATTAATGATGATGAGAGTGGGCTTCATCATGATTTGGAGGTATGGCTGGAAAAGCTGGTGCCGGAGAAACCGTACAATCAGTATAGACATAATGGGTATGAAGATAATGCAGATGCCCATATGAAACGTTCTGTTATGGGGCGTGAAGTAGTTTGTGCCATTACTGACGGCAAGCTTGATTTTGGTACTTGGGAACAGATTTTTTACTATGAATTCGATGGAAAAAGAAATAAAAGAGTATTGATTAAAATAATAGGAGAGTGATGGTATCTGACTATGAAAAAAGTATATGAGATTCCGATTCGAACAAGTGAACACGCTGAAATGATAGATATTACGGCACAGATTAAGAAAGTGGTAACGGAAAGCAAGGTAAAGGACGGTATTTGCATGATTTTTGTTCCTCATACGACAGCAGCCATTACCATTAACGAGAATGCGGACCCTGATGTGGTTCGTGATTTTACAATGGCAATTAATAAAATCGTGCCGTGGGATGATGATTATCATCATATGGAAGGGAATTCCGCCGCACATTTAAAAGCCAGTATGATGGGATTTTCAGAGATGGTAATGATAGAAAATGGCAAGCTTCTTCTGGGAACATGGCAGGGAATTTATTTTCTGGAATATGATGGGGCAAGAAATAGAAAAGTATTAGTAAAAATAATGGAGGGATAAGAAGAAAGGATATAGGCAAGATGATTCGTAAATATACTTATGGAACTCCGATCAATACGGAAGCGGTTATCAGTCAGGAAGTAAAGGAATCTGATAAGAGAACCATTACCGAATTTTTTCATATCAGTGAGGCTGCGGAAAATGGTAGTGATATACTTATTTTAAATACCCTGATGGATAAGGATGCTATTGTTTATGGATTAGGTGAAAACGTACGGGGAATCAATAAGCGGGGCTTTATATATGAAAGCAAGTGCAGCGATGATCCTTGTCATAGAGAGGATACCCGTTCTTTATATGGAGCTCATAATTTTATTATCTTACATGGGAAGCAGAAGACCTATGGTGTGTTTGTGGACCATCCGGGCAAGGTGGTTTTTGATATCGGATTCAGTAAGATAGATGAGCTGGTAATTACCATACCTAATCAGGATGTTTGTATTTATGTGATAGAAGAAGAGAGCTTAGAAGGTATAATCACAGAGTTTCGTAAACTGGTTGGGAGAAGTTACATCCCGCCTAAGTGGGCATTTGGATATGGGCAGTGCCGTTGGAGCTATATGAACGCCGACGAAGTCAGAGAGGTTGTCAGGAAGCACAGGGACAATGGGATTCCGCTGGATAGTGTTTACCTTGATATTGATTATATGGAGCGTTATAAAGACTTTACAATAAATGAAGACAGCTTTCCTGATTTCCCGGAGTTTGTAGAGGAGATGAAGGAACAGGGAATTCATCTCGTTCCGATTATTGATGCAGGGGTAAAAATAGAAGAAGGCTATGATGTTTATGAAGAAGGGGTAGAGAAAAATTATTTCTGCAAGATGGAGGATGGCAGTGATTTTGTAGCCGGAGTCTGGCCCGGCAGGGTGCATTTTCCTGATATGTTAAATGAAGAAGCGAGAAAATGGTTTGGTGGGAAGTACCGGTTTCTTCTCGAAAAAGGTATTGATGGATTCTGGAACGATATGAATGAGCCGGCAATCTTTTATTCGGAAGCTCATCTGAAAGAAGTATTTGAAGAAATAGATTCTTATAAAAATACGAATCTGGATATTCAATCATTCTTTGCTTTTAAGGATTTAGTTGGGAACATTAATAATAATGAAAACGACTATAAACGCTTTTATCATGAATACCATGGGGAGAAAATTCGCCATGACAAGGTACATAATTTATATGGTTTTCAAATGACAAGAGCAGCGGGAGAAGCCTTTGAGGAACTTTGTCCAGAGAAAAGAATCCTGATGTTTTCCCGTTCTTCCTATATCGGCATGCATAGATACGGTGGAATCTGGATGGGAGATAACCTCTCTTGGTGGTCTCATATCTTATTGAATATTCGTATGCTGCCGTCCCTTAATATGTGCGGATTTCTATATTCGGGTGCTGATATCGGTGGTTTCGGTGCGGATACCACAGAAGATTTAATGTTAAGATGGCTGGAATTTGGTATATTTACTCCTCTGATGCGCAATCATTCCGCAATGGGAACAAGACGACAGGAAGCGTATCAATTTGAGGATACTGAGACGTTTAAGAACATTATCGGAATAAGATATGGATTACTCCCTTATATATACAGTGAATATATGAAAGCAGCACTTTCGGATGGAATGTATGCGAGACCTCTTTCTTTTGTTTATACAAAGGACGAACAGGCAAAGCAGGTGGAAGATCAGTTATTGATTGGAGAAAGCATTATGATTGCTCCGGTTTATGAGCAGAATGCCAAAGGCAGATATGTATACTTGCCGGAACGGATGAAGATGATACGGTTTCGCTCGTTATCTGATAGAGAAGAACTGATTCTTGAAAAAGGACATCACTATGTGAATGTAGCATTAGAAGAAGTGGTATTATTTATTTGCCCGGGGCATATTCTTCCTTTTGCAGAAAAAGGCGGTCAATGTGTGGAAGAGGTTGATTTTGAACATGTGACTTTATTGCATTTTGCAGAAGATGGAGCAGAATATATCTATTATCATGATGATGGTTATGGTAAGGACTATGAGAATAAGGAAAATTATAAAGTATTAGAAGTGAGGTAGGTTAAATTCATGGGTTTTGCCAGTATTAAGATATATTCTGGCAAAACCCATTTTTCACTCTTCGTCCTATAAGATTAGTTATGATTCGACTTTTTACGTATTAGAAATAAGGCTAATATGATAAAGATAAGATAACATGCTACAGAGATTATGGACGCTTCTATTCCAAAATCACCACCGGTAATCAAAAATGATTTGGTATCCAGAACATAGTTAAAAATGGATGTTTCATCTGTATTAGTACCAATTTGCAGGATACCTCCAATCATAATCATGTTCCAAACTCCATGAATCAGAGCACTGCACCAAATACTACCACTTTCATAAGTCACCATAGAGAACAATATTCCAACGATACTTCCTGCAACTAATAATTGTATTACACTTAAAAAGTCCAGATTATTACCGATAATATGAAGCACTCCAAAAAGTACGGACGGAACGATAATTGCTACCCATCTATTGAAACGATATTCCAAGGCACTCATAATTACTCCACGAAATATCACTTCTTCAACGATTCCGGTTGCTAAACCAAAATATAAAATTGCTCCGGTTATGATAGCCCACTTGTCTGTCATATTTATTGAATTGATTTCCCAACGTCCGGGTATAAATAACAATATGATAGATACCATTACCGGTAATGCAAAAGCAACGATACACCAAATGGGTTTGAGACGAAACGTTGTTATTTTAAACTCATCTAAAGAACTCTTTAATATATTTTTACATAATACGGAAACTCCCAGTAATGTAAAAACAGGATACAGAATTCCGGCTAAAACATTGCCAGTAGCTATGGGTAATCCCAATATTACCGGCAGATTACCAATGAACATTGATACTAATTGTGAGATAACCAAAACTACGATTGCTATAATAATTGTTACTATAGTTTGCATGTTTGTAAATTTAATCTGCTTACTATTCATTTACATTTTCCTCATAAGCTTTCGGTTGACTGTCATCCGGTCTAATTACCGATTATTAATATTTATATCTCCTGATTCACATGATATTTTTATTAGTGGATTGACACCATCGGAAGTTTGTAAGGAACGATACGTATCTCCCATGTCTTTATTATTGATTTCAATGGAACCGTAATCAGTAAATAAATCATATTCAAAGCCATCGACCGGAGTCGTAATATCCATAGTCACACTTCCATATTCTGATATAATATCAACCTGTTCAACAGTAAAGTTATTTATTTTTAAGTTTCCGCTTTGCAGTTTCATAATGGCATTATCTATAGAGACTATGTCACCGGTTACATCACCATACCCGTTATTGATTACAAAAGTAGAACCGGTTACTTCGTTCATCTTTGCAGTACCACTGTCCAAAGTAATATCAGCGTCAGATATATTTACCTGCTTCATATCCAAACTACCATAATTGTTATAGAGTTTTAAAGTGGAACCGGATACTTCTAACATTTCTATGCTGCCACTTCCTAATGTTATGTCAGCATCAGACAATACCACTTGCTCCATATCCAGATCACCATAATCATCTATTACGTTAAGCTGCTCTGTCTCAACATATTCCAACTTAATATTTCCACTGCTGGCATTAAGAGAAATAACCGGAGATGTAATATTGATTAGATCAATATCTCCATAGTCATCATCAATCTCAATAGAGTTCGCTGTAATATCTGATACTTCAATATTGCCGGAGTCTGCCTCTAAGGATATAGAAGCCGAATTTATATCAGATAGCTTTACATCACCATAATCATTGAAAATGGAAACGGTATCAAGTGAGGCATTTTCAGGAACAGAAACAGTGATAAAAACTTTTTTAAAATCTTTTCCTGTATAACCCAAATTCACCCCAAAAAACATATAGTTGAATTCAGTGCCGGATTTTTTGTAGGATTGCAATATCTTTAATTTATTATCTTTCACTTCATAACTAAAATTATTAGTAGACAATACTTGATAAGATATTCCATAATGATCGGATTCTAATATTTCTATATCAGCATCCACAACAGATAGATCAATGCTTTCAAAAGAATCTAAAGTTATGTCTGCACTCTCATATTCGGGCTCATCCCTTAAAGCAGGAGAGTTTACCTGCAGTCCGTGGTTGGTGAATCCAACCCCTAAAACGATTCCGCCCAGAGAAAACCCAATTACAGTAATAATAATTCCGGCTCCCAGCAGGAAACAGCAAATTGCAATAAACTTATTTTTTCCGCTCATTTTTTTCCCTCCCTTTTTCTATAATACGTCCAAAAAAACGAACCGTTGCAGTAAGGAATGCCTGAATCATACGTATCATTCCGTAAGTAATCAATAATCCCAATCCTATAGATGCTAACCCTATCCCGATACAGGAAATAAAAATCGGTATACTGGTTGTCAGAACTGTAAAAGCGGCTCCGATACAGAAAGGTCCCATGAGTATTAAAAGTACTCCTGCCAATAATAAGCAAGCTAATATTAATAAAATACAAAAGATAAAAAGTATAAATACTAAACCAAAACAAAATGCAAGAGGCAAAGCAATAGGAGCGGCACAAACGGCAAGAATTCCTACCCATACGGCATTCAGTCCTTTTTTTACATCTTTTGTGGGGGTCTCTGTATTCTTAATAGCTATGTTTGCAATAATTTCCTTTGCTGCAAAGTCGGGGGAGCCTAAGTCTTCAATGACTTGCTCTTCATTTTCCACGCCGGCATCAGCAAAATATTCTTCAAAGTAATCAACTGCCCGATCATAATCTTCTTTTGGCAGACGACGGAGATGATTTTTCAATGATTCCATATAATCAATTTTATTCACCTTCGTTCCCTCCTTCCGTAATAGTGACCGCATCAGCTTCTATATCGTTAATAATCCGATCAATAGCCTCTGCGTATTCATTCCATTCATTATAAAGAAACATTCTGTGTTCTTTCCCTGTATCTGTTATCTGGTAGTATTTACGATTACGTCCCTGAAAGGGCTGGTCGTAAGTGTCCACATAGTCATTGTCGGATAGTTTTTTCAGAATAGGATAAAGGGTAGAGTCCTTCATGCTGGCAACATTTTTAAGCTGCTGACTAATTTGATAACCATAACTATCTTCTTTTTTTATGATAGACAGGATTAAAAGGTCTAAGAGTGGGGCGGTAAATGGATATGTCATTTATAAATCTCCTTTCTTCAATATTACATTAATTAAATTTAAACAATCATAAAATTATTGGTATATTTTCATAATTTTAACAAACAATATGTTTAGTGTAAATTTAAGATAAAGTATGGAGGAACCAGCATGAAAGCAACAGGCATAGTTAGAAGAATTGACGACTTAGGTCGTATTGTAATACCAAAAGAAATCAGACGTACCCTCAGAATAAGAGAAAGCGATCCGCTCGAAATTTTTACAGATAGAGAGGGAGAAATTATACTAAAAAAATATTCACCAATTGGTGAAATGAGCACTTTTGCCAAACAGTATGCAGAGAGTCTGGCACAGGTATCCGGTCATGCAGCTCTGATCTCGGACAGAGATCAGTTTATAGCAGTATCCGGCGGATATAAAGGTCTTTTAGGAAAGTCTTTGAGTAAAGAACTGGAAGATAAAATCAATAATAGAGAATCGGTAATCGCATCCAAAGGCGATAAAAATTTCATTTCTATTTCTGATGATAAAAGTGAAGAGTTTATGCATGAAGCAATCAGCCCGATTATTTGTGAGGGTGATGTGATTGGCTCTGTTATATTAGTGGAAAATGATGAAAAAGGAAAAATGGGTGAAGTGGAACAGAAGCTTGTTTTATCTGCGGCAGGTTTTCTTGGCAGACAGATGGAGCAATAAAATTGAATGTAAAAAGTATGGGGAAGTCGGGAAATACCCAATTTACCACTTCCAACATCAAAAATAAGCAACCCGGGATGATATCAGTCTTTTAGTGACTTAGAGATTTCATCCCGGGTTCTTTTATATGTATATCTAACTAGCGGTGATTACGCTGATACCAATTTTTTCTGACATCGCTTTCGCTGTAATAGACGGTTCTTGTTTGAGAATTTCTAAAAGAAATTCGTTGTCACTCTTATCATTGCCATTATCATTGCCAGTGGCAATGATCGAAGTGTTTTTTGGCATAGAAAAAGGAAACCCAACCTTGATAAAGTGTTCCGAAATATTAAAGATGTTCTTATCATACACCTTTAAAATACGGCTCATACCAGAACCGAGCTGCTCAACCAATCCCACATCTTTAAACACACGCATCAATTCATGCCTGCCCCTTAATATTAATATTCCTTGTATTTGTCATTCAATTCATCAAAAAAACAGATTCCCACTATACCACGTCCGGTATGTGCACCGATGGCACAGCCTACTGTGGAGATAATCTTAGCCTTGGGCTTTAGCTGATCGTCTGTAAGATCTAATATAAACTTAAGAGCGGATTCATCTTCTCCGTGACAGATTGCAAGTGTCTGCGAAGGGATATCTTTTCCGTGTTCGTTTACATAATCAATTAATGTCTTTAATGATTTTTTGCGGCCTCTGACAGTCTTGATTACCTGAAGACTTCCTGTATCATCCACAATTAGTATCGGTTTCATATCCAAAGTCTCAGCGAGAGCTCCCTTGAACTTGGATAGCCGTCCGCCTTTTACCAGATACGCCAGCGTATGCACGGTGAAGACATGGTGAATATGAGAAATGTAATAATCAGCGGCTTCAATAATTTCTTCTTTCGAAGCCCCTTTTTCTAGCATGTTCACAAGCTTGCTTACTAATAATCCGAAGCCGATGGAGGCGCATTTGGAATCAATAATTGTTAAATCGAAATCCGGATACTCTTCCAGCACATTTGCCTTTGCGATATTAGCAGCATTGAAGGTGCCTGCAATGCCGGTTGAAAAGCAAAGATAAATAATGGAATCACCTGCTTTGGCATAAGGAAGAAATGCATCCTCAAACATAGCTGGATTAATATGGTAAGTTCTGACATCTCTTTTGGTATCATCTAAGATATCATAGAATTCTTTGGTTTGAATGCTTTTGCCATCCAGGTAATCTACTTCGTCAATCACAACCGGAGTGGGGATTACATGCAGCTTGTGTTCTTCTATATAATCTTTGGGTAAATCGGAAGCGGAATCCGTTATTATTTTAAGCATAGTGCGTCCTCTTTTTTCTATAGTATTAGTGTGAGAAGAAATTCTAAGGTGCCAAAGAACGTCACCTAAGAATTACTAAATCTCACACGGAAGAATGCAAAGTACGCATTCTTCGCATTATATGCATGATATCATGCTAAGTTTGACTCATTTGGTCCAGTAAATTAATTTTGATATCATAGAGCTTTTTGGATAAATCTACATATACATTATGGGGATTAATCAGTCGTCTTGTTTCATCCCATAAAGTGTCCAGTTCCTTTTGACAATAAGCTCTGATATCCATAACCTTCGGAGATTCATAGCAACACTTCCCGTTAAGGAAGATAGGAACCATGAGTTCACGCATCGTATAGCTGCCACCGGCAAGCTTTGTTTTCTTCCATGGTTCTATGGGATCAAATAATAATAAAGAATCTTCTTCATTAAATCTCTCATCCACCAGACAGATTAAATCTGCTTTAATCTTACCTGATTGTTTCTCATAAATACGATAAATTGTTTTATTGCCCGGATTCGTTACTTTCTCGGAATTTTCTGAAAGCTTTATCTTAGGAACAAAGTTACCATCCTGATCTTTGATTGCAGCCAGCTTATAGACACCGCCAAAAGCAGGGCAATCTTTGGAAGTAATGAGGCTTGTGCCGACACCCCAGGAAGTAATAGCGGCTCCCTGAACCTTCAAACTGTCAATCAGGAATTCATCCAAATCATTAGAGGCGGAGATAACAGCATCTTTAAAACCTGCGTCATCTAACATTTTTCTTGCTTTTTTGGAAAGATATGCAAGGTCTCCGCTATCCAAACGGATTCCATAGGAAGTAAGAGGAATGCCGGCCTCACGCATCTCTTTGAATACACGAATGGCATTGGGAACGCCGGACTTCAGAGAGTCGTAAGTATCTACCAACAGAATGCATGCAGTTGGATACATATCGGCATATGTCTTAAATGCGGTATACTCATCGGCAAAACTCATAATCCAGCTATGAGCATGGGTTCCTTTTACCGGAACGTCGAATAACTGCCCGCAAAGTACATTAGAAGTACCGACGCAGCCGCCTATTACAGCCGCACGTGCTCCATATGTTCCGGCATCGGGACCTTGTGCTCGGCGAAGTCCGAATTCCATAATTCCATCACCCCGGGCAGCATAACATACCCTCGCGGCTTTTGTAGCAATCAGGCTTTGATGATTAATCAAGTTTAAGATAGCCGTTTCTACAAGCTGTGCCTGCATAATCGGTGCTATGACTTTGACCAGAGGCTCGCGGGGAAAGACTACGGTTCCCTCCGGTATGGCATAAATGTCTCCGGTGAATTTAAAATCTTTTAGATAAGTAAGAAAATCCTCACCAAAAATACCAAGACTCCCGAGATAATCAATATCTTTTTTAGAAAAATGCAGTTCTTTAATATATTTGATTACCTGCTCCAATCCGGCAGTCACAGCATAGCCGCCATCACCAGGATTGCTGCGGTAAAAGGCATCAAATATTACAGTTTCATTCTGATCCTTGTGTTTGAAGTAACCCTGCATCATGGTAAGCTCATATAGATCTGTTAATAAAGTAAGATTCTGTCTATCCATTCATTCCTTACTTCCTCTCTGGTGTAAAAATAGTTGACTTTATTATGTTAATTTATAAAATATTTTAGCATAAAAGTCTTTATTTGACCACCCATCTTCTTATTAATATAAGTATTCTCAAATAGGTAAAAAGTATGAAAGATAGAAAATTATGTTGTTGTTCTTGACATTATTGGTGAAAGCACATTATAATATCGCGTATAAACAGGAATACTTTTATATAAGAAAGACGAAGACGAAGACAGTAGGCATAATCTGAAATCCAAGCGAGCCGGTGTAGGTGTGAGACCGGTGAAAGTAGGAAATGTTGAATATCACTTTCGAGTTGCGGACTGAAATTTTTTGAAAAAGTAAGGACCGACGGATATCCTCCGTTAATGGATGCCATATATCCCATGGCATGAGTGGGCGTATGTTGTAACAGGTGGTTTAACAGGTAAACATTGCTCTGTCCTATTACGGGATGGGGTTTTTTTATTTATAGTATCAGAAAGGTAAGGAGATTAATATGTATCAAAAAGTATCTACAAATTTAAATTTTGTTGAACGTGAAAAACAAACAGAGGAATTCTGGAAAGACAACGATATTTTTGTAAAGAGTATGGAGAATCGCAAAGAAGCTCCGGTATACACTTTTTATGACGGGCCTCCGACAGCTAACGGGACGCCTCATATCGGTCATGTTTTAACACGTGTTATTAAGGATATGATTCCCAGATACCGCACAATGCAAGGCTATATGGTTCCCAGAAAAGCAGGATGGGATACCCACGGTCTTCCGGTAGAGTTGGAAGTGGAAAGAGAACTGGGACTGGATGGAAAGGAACAAATTGAGAGTTATGGTTTGGATCCTTTTATTTCGAAATGTAAAGAAAGCGTATGGAAATATAAAGGCATGTGGGAGGACTTCTCAGGCACTGTGGGATTCTGGGCAGATATGGATGATCCCTATGTAACTTATCATGATGATTTTATTGAATCGGAATGGTGGGCTCTGAAACAGATTTGGGATAAAGGACTTCTGTATAAGGGTTTTAAAATTGTGCCTTACTGTCCTCGCTGCGGAACTCCGTTATCGTCTCATGAAGTGGCTCAGGGATATAAAGATATAAAAGAACGCTCAGCGATTGCACGTTTTAAGGTGAAAAATGAGGACGCCTATATCTTGGCGTGGACAACAACACCCTGGACACTGCCGTCTAACGTTGCTCTTTGTGTGAATCCGGAAGAAACTTATGCAAAAGTAAAAGCAGCGGATGGCTATACCTATTATTTGGCGGAAGCTCTTCTGGATACGGTACTTGGAAAGCTGGGCGATGAAGAGAGCGGTAAAAAGGCATATGAAGTCTTAGAAACTTATATCGGTAAGGATCTGGAATATAAAGAATATGAGCCCCTCTTTGATTTTGCTGTAGATATCAGTGAAAAACAGAGGAAAAAAGCATTTTATGTAACTTGTGACACGTTTGTCACCTTGTCTGATGGTACGGGTGTCGTTCATATTGCTCCGGCATTCGGTGAAGATGATGCGAGCGTAGGGCGTATTTATGACCTTCCTTTTGTACAGCTTGTAGATGCAAAAGGTGAAATGACAAAAGAGACATCTTACGAGGGAGTATTCTGTAAAAAGGCAGATCCGATGATTATAGCGGATTTAGAGAAAAATGGACTTCTTTATGATGCTCCTAACTTTGAGCATAGCTATCCTCATTGCTGGCGCTGTGATACACCGCTTATTTATTATGCACGTGAGTCATGGTTTATTAAGATGACTGCTGTAAAAGAAGATTTGATTCGGAATAATGCTACCATTAACTGGATTCCCGAGTCTATCGGCAAAGGACGGTTTGGTGATTGGCTGGAAAATATCCAGGATTGGAGTATTTCACGTAACCGTTATTGGGGAACACCGCTTAATATCTGGGAATGTGAAGAATGCGGAGAAATGCACTCCATCGGGAGCCGTGAAGAATTAGAGAAAATGAGCGGTAATCCGGAAGCGAAAACGGTAGAGTTCCATCGACCTTATATTGATGAAATTACGATTACATGCAGCAAATGCGGCGGTACTATGGAACGTGTACCGGAAGTTATCGACTGCTGGTTTGATTCTGGGGCAATGCCTTTTGCTCAGCATCACTATCCATTTGAAAATAAAGAATTATTTGAACAGCAATTTCCGGCACAATTTATTTCAGAAGCAGTGGATCAGACGAGAGGATGGTTCTATTCTCTGCTTGCGGAATCAACGCTGCTTTTTAATAAAGCTCCTTATGAAAATGTTATTGTTTTGGGACATGTGCAGGATGAAAACGGTCAGAAGATGAGTAAGTCAAAAGGAAATGCAGTAGATCCGTTTGATGCCTTAGATACTTATGGTGCGGATGCAATTCGTTGGTACTTCTATATCAATTCAGCACCTTGGCTGCCTAATCGTTTCCACGGTAAAGCAGTGCAAGAAGGTCAGCGTAAGTTTATGGGTACTCTTTGGAATACGTACGCGTTTTTTGTTCTATATGCGAACATTGACAATTTTGATGCTACAAAGTATGAACTGGAATACGATAAGCTTCCTGTTATGGACAAATGGCTGTTATCAAAGCTGAACACTCTTATAAAAGAAGTTACCAATCATATGGATCATTATAGAATACCGGAAACAGCAAGAGCACTGGATGAATTCGTAGATGAGATGAGCAACTGGTATGTCAGAAGAAGCCGTGAGCGTTTCTGGGCGAAGGGCATGGAGCAGGATAAAATCAATGCATATATGACTCTGTATACGGCGCTGGTAACGGTGAGTAAATGTGCGTCACCGATGATTCCTTTTATGACTGAAGATATTTACCGAAATCTGGTATGCAGCATTGATAAAAATGCACCGGAAAGTATTCATTTGTGTGATTTCCCAGTAGCTGATGAAAGCTATATTGATAATAAGCTGGAAGAAAATATGGATGAGGTTCTGAAGATTGTTGTCATGGGCCGTGCCTGCAGAAATAATGCGAACATTAAGAATCGTCAGCCAATCGGTACTATGTTTGTAAAGGCACCGAGAGAGTTAAGCGAATTCTATCAGGATATTATCAAGGAAGAGCTGAATGTGAAAAAAGTAAGCTTTACTGAGGATATAAGAGAATTTACAACCTATTTATTTAAACCTCAGCTTCGTACTGTCGGCCCTAAGTATGGGAAACAATTAGGCGGCATTCAGAAAGAGCTTGCAGCACTGGACGGAAATGCAGCGATGGATGAGTTAAATGCTAATGGAGTACTGAAATTTGACATCGGCGGCGTAAACGTAGAACTGTCCAAAGAGGACTTATTAATAGAGATGAGCCAGAAAGAGGGCTATGTAACCGAGGCTGATAATACAATCACTGTTGTCCTTGATACGAACCTTACGGAAGAACTGCGCGAGGAAGGATTTGTGCTTGAGGTAATCAGTAAAATACAGACAATGCGCAAGGATTCGGGCTTTGAAGTAATGGATCATATCAAGGTTACGATTAATGGTAATGCTAAAATAGCTGACATTGTTAAAAACAATGAAGATACAATTGCCGGCAAGGTACTTGCTGATGAAATAGTAACAGATGTCACCATGGAAAACATAAAAGAATGGAATGTTAATGGCGAAAGTGTTACAATTGGTATGTATAAATTATAGATTGCAGGTTAAGAAACGGGAGGACATAGATGGCAAAAAGACCAAAGTTGTCATTTGACAAAGATTTATTTAAAAGAAGTGTAGTTTATAATGTGAAGACATTGTATAGAAAAAGTATGGAGGAGGCAACTCCTCAGCAGATATTTCAAGCGGTATCCTATTCCATTAAGGATGCAATTGTTGATATCTGGATGAAAACACAGGAACAGTATGAGATTCAAGACCCTAAGATGGTTTACTATCTCTCTATGGAATTCCTGATGGGAAGAGCTCTTGGTAATAATATTATCAACCTGCAAGCATATGACGCTGTGAAGGAATCCCTGGATGAGTTAGGGGTTGACCTTAATGTAATAGAAGACCAGGAACCGGATGCAGCTCTTGGTAACGGAGGACTCGGAAGACTTGCGGCATGTTTCCTTGACTCCCTGGCAACCTTAGGCTATCCGGCATATGGCTGTGGAATCCGTTACCGCTACGGTATGTTTAAACAGCAGATTCGTGACGGATATCAGATAGAAGTTCCGGATAACTGGCTGGACAATGGCAATCCATTTGAACTTAGAAGACCGGAATATTCCAAAGAAGTTAAATTTGGCGGATATATCAATGTATACGTGGACGAGCAGGGAAGAAATGTATTTAAACAGGAAGGATATCAGTCAGTTAATGCGATTCCTTATGATCTTCCAATCGTTGGATATGGCAATGGTATCGTCAATACACTTCGTATCTGGGATGCACAGCCGGTGGAATGCTTTAAGCTGGATTCCTTTGATAAAGGTGATTATCAGAAGGCAGTAGAGCATGAGAATCTGGCAAGAAATATTGTGGAAGTGCTATATCCTAATGACAATCATTATGCAGGTAAAGAACTTCGTCTAAAACAGCAGTATTTCTTTATTTCCGCATCGGTACAAGAAGCTGTGGAAAAATATATGCGTAAGCATGATGATATCAAAAAGCTGCATGAGAAGGTAACCTTCCAGCTTAATGATACACACCCAACAGTAGCTATCGCAGAGTTAATGCGTATACTGATGGATGATTATTGCTTAACATGGAGTGAAGCCAGCAAAGTTACAAAAAAAACATGCGCTTATACAAACCATACCATAATGTCTGAAGCTTTGGAAAAATGGCCGATTGAACTTTTTTCCAGATTATTACCAAGAATCTATCAGATTATTGAGGAAATCAATCGTCGTTTTATTTTAAAAATACAAGAAAATTATCCAAATAATCAGGAAAAAATTCGCAAAATGGCAATTATTTATGATGGACAAGTCAGAATGGCCAACCTTGCGATTGCAGCAGGCTACTCTGTGAATGGTGTAGCAAGACTGCATACGGAAATTTTGAAGAAACAGGAACTCAAAGATTTCTATGAAATGATGCCTGAGAAATTTAATAATAAAACAAACGGTATCACTCAAAGACGTTTTCTTGCACACGGGAATCCTCTTCTCGCAGACTGGGTGACTAACTATGTGGGTGATGAGTGGATTACTGATTTGCCGAGACTTTCTAAGCTTAAGATATATGCAGATGATGAAAAAGCACAGCAGGAATTTATGAATATCAAGTATAAAAATAAAGTGAGACTGGCTGAATACATCTTAGAGCATAATGGCATAGAAATTAATCCAAGATCAATCTATGACGTCCAGGTGAAGAGACTGCATGAATATAAGAGACAGCTTCTTAATATTCTTCATATCATGCATTTATATAATCAAATTAAAGAAAATCCGGAAATGGATTTCTATCCCAGAACTTTTATATTCGGTGCAAAAGCTGCAGCCGGATATGTGAATGCAAAACTGACAATCAAGCTGATTACTGCTGTTGGTGACGTAATTAACAATGATCACACCATTGATAATAAGCTTAAAGTAGTATTTATTGAGGATTATCGGGTATCCAATGCAGAGATGATATTTGCAGCCGCAGATGTCTCAGAGCAGATATCCACAGCAAGTAAAGAAGCTTCCGGAACCGGAAACATGAAGTTTATGTTAAATGGAGCTCTCACTATTGGTACAATGGATGGTGCGAATGTTGAGATTGTGGAAGAAGTAGGAGAAGAGAATGCCTTTATTTTTGGTCTTACTTCGGATGAAGTCATTCAATATGAGAACTTTGGCGGTTATGATCCTATGCGAATATTCAATAACAATTCGGATGTGAGAAAGGTTTTGATGCAGTTAATTAACGGAACCTATGCTAAGAATGATCCTGATTTATTCAGACCCCTTTATAACTCTCTGCTTAATACATTAAGTACCTCCAAAGCAGATGCTTACTTTATTCTGCAAGACTTCGAAGCTTATGCTGAAGCACAGAAGAAAGTAGAGGCTGCTTACAGAGATGAAAAAGGCTGGGCAAAGAGTGCGATTTTAAATACGGCCTCCTCAGGTAAGTTCTCTTCTGACAGAACCATTCAGGAATATGTGGATGATATCTGGCATTTGGATAAGGTAGTTTTACCTATTAAGAAAATAAAATGATAAGCTATGCGACCACTTTTGGTCGCATTTCTTATGCACTTTTTTAGGTCTTTCATTCTGCTTTATAGGCTTATACTCGTTTGATTAATTTATTCTGGCACTATCGATTGGTGACAAACTACTTTTTGTTTTCATTGCATATTGCAAACCATATTCATTATAATTAAATTATCAATAATAGACTGGCCGGTCATTGTATGTGATGTTTAGGGCGGGGTACTGCCGGATATGGAGGGAAATAATGAAAGAAAGAGTACAGTCTTTTGGAAGAGCGTTAAGTGGTATGGTAATGCCGAATATTGGAGCTTTTATTGCATGGGGAATAATTACAGCCCTATTTATTGAAACAGGGTGGCTGCCCAATGAACAGTTGGCGACCATAGTAGATCCCATGTCTAAATTTCTATTGCCGCTGTTGATTGCATATACAGGTGGTAAAATGATTGCCCGGGAAAGAGGGGGCGTTATGGCAGCAATAGCGACATTTGGTATTATTATTGCAACAGATGTGCCAATGTTTTTGGGTGCTATGATAATGGGACCTTTGGCAGGATGGATTATTAAAAAGTTTGATAAGCTGGTCGAAGGCAAAGTTAAGGCTGGTTTTGAAATGCTGGTAAACAACTTTTCTATCGGTATCTTTGGAGCAATTTTGGCAATTCTGGCCTTTTATGCTTTTGCCCCAGTCGTGAACGGATTGACAAGCACCATGGCAGCGGGAGTAGGGTTCTTTGTAAATCATGGGCTGCTTCCGGTAGCAAGTATTTTTATTGAACCAGCAAAGGTATTGTTTTTAAATAATGCTATTAACCATGGTATACTTTCCCCAATGGGAATAGAGCAGGTAGGAGAGATTGGTAAGTCTATATTTTTCCTAATGGAAGCTAATCCGGGACCGGGACTTGGAATTTTGCTTGCTTATTGTATCGCAGGAAAAGGAAATGCGAAGACAACAGCTCCGGGTGCAGTAATTATTCATTTCCTTGGTGGAATTCATGAAATTTATTTTCCATTCATACTGATGAATCCAGCACTTTTGATTTCCGCAATTCTTGCAGGTGCAAGTGGAATTTTCACTTTTACTATATTTAATGTAGGGCTTGTTTCACCAGCATCACCGGGAAGTATACTAGCGGTATTGGCTATGACGCCTAAGGGAGACTATCTGGGAATTATTGCAGGTGTATTAGTTTCTACAGCGGTTGCATTGATTACAGCAATTCCTCTGATAAAGTTTTTTGGAAAAGAAAAAGGATTAGAAGAGGCTCAGGCGAAAAAAGATGTTATGAAGGCAGAAGCAAAAGGCTTAAAAACAGATTCAGATGAAATAAAACTCATTGTATTTGCATGTGATGCAGGAATGGGATCCTCTGCTATGGGAGCTACAGTTCTGCGCAAAAAACTAAAAGAAGCAGGAAGAGATGATATTTCAGTAGAGCATGCTTCTGTATCAACAATACCACAAGATGCACAAATTGTATTGACACATGAATCTCTCAAGGAGAGAGCAAGAAATAGCGCACCAATGGCAAGAGTAATATTGATTTCCAATTTTATGTCAGCACCACAGTATGATGAATTAGTAAAGGAATTAAAGCGGTAGCTATTCACGATAAATTCACCATAGTGATGGAGAAAGGGGGCATAGAAGATGATTTTTACACCAAGACTTCGCCAGATTACACTTATCCTGCTGAAAGAGAACCAAATTTTTTCGGTAAAAAATCTGGCAGAGAGGATAAATGTCAGTAAACGGACGGTTCAGCGTGAATTAGAGTATACCGGAAATACATTAAAGACATACGGATTATCCCTATGCTCCAAAACAGGTGTTGGAATTTGGCTGGAAGGTGAAGCGTGCCATAAACAGGAACTGCTGAAACTTTTGGAAAATCAGGAAGAATTGGATTCCAGTGATAGAGAAGAGCGTAGAAAGTGGTTGATATTAGAGCTTCTTAAGGATCAGGAACCCAAAAAATTGTATTACTTTGGAAACAAACTTGGCGTCAGTGAAGCCACCATCAGTAAGGATATGGGGAAAATACAGGACTGGTTTGTACGTTTTAATATAGACATTGTGAAAAAGCAGGGACTCGGAGTACATCTTTCAGGAAGAGAGAGGGACTACCGAAGAGCTGTGCGGGAGTTTATTGCAGAAAATATGGACACGCCAATGATTCAAAAAATCTATGAAGGAAGCGATATTACAGCTCAGGAAAGTGTTCGTGTTCAAAGTATTAAAAACAGTTATGAGATATTGAATCAAGAGATTCTGACACGAGTCTGCATTTGCTTTGCCAGTATTCAGGATGAACGTATCACCAGATTGACAGAGGAATCTTATATTGGATTAGTCATCCATGTAACAATTGCAGTGGAACGAGTACGGAAGGGTGAAATAATAGAACCGAATCAGGAACTGCTATTTAAATTGAAAAAAGATGCAGATTTTCAGTTGGCACTTCTAATGCTTGGTTCTTTGGAAGAAGAATTTGAAATAGAGATACCGGACGTTGAACTGGCTTATATCTGCCTGCATATCAAAGGAGCAAAAATACAGCGTTCAGGGGAAGAAGAACGAAATGAACTATCACCGGAAACCCGGGAAGAGATAAGAGCTTTTGTGCATGAGATGATAGTGGCTTATGATGAAACAATTGCGGAAATGCTGGAAACGGATGAGGAATTTACGGAGGGGCTGGCAGCCCATCTGCGTCCTACGCTGGTCCGGCTCAGAAACCACATGAACATTACAAACCCGCATTTGGAAGAGATGAAAGAAACTTATCCCGATATTTATAAGCGATGTCTTTACGTAGGAAAATATATGGAGGCAAGAACCGGAATTGAGATTCCGGAAGCAGAGATTGGATTTCTTACGATTCATTTCGGAGCGGCTCTGATGCGTCTTGAAATGGAAAGAAGCAGAAAGCGAGTAGTAGATATCGGTCTAATCTGCGCAAGTGGTATCGGAATATCAAGACTGATGGAATCTAGGCTTTACAGCTGTATGAAGTCGAGGGTCAGCCTTCGTACGTATGGCAGGGAAGATATTACACCTTATGTCATAGCCAAAGAAGATTTTTTTGTTTCCAGTATGAGTTTTGAAGAAATGGATGCAGATATTATTAATGTAAGTCCTCTTCTTCCGGAACAAGATTTGAACAAGATTGAAGAAAAAGTGGCATATTATGAAAGCCAGATTAAGATTCACCGGCAGAATCAGGATTTTATGAGTCAGCTTGAGAAAGTGAATGCCCTTTCTGCAAGTATAAAGGATGTGCTGAAAGAATTTCGGTGTGTAAAGGTAAGAAATGACGTTGGATTTTCGGATACTGTACGGGATATGACGGAGAAGCTGCATTTCAGTTTTGATAATGCTAGGATTATTCGTGAGGATATACAAAGGAGAGAAGAAATTGCAACCCAGATAACACCGGAGATAGGGATTGGTCTGCTTCATGCAAGAACTGCCGGAGTGACAAAACCATGTATTTATATAGGAACGCCGGAGAAAGAAAAGAAATTTTTACATCCCTATTTTCAAGAAATAGAGGCAATTGTGTTGATGCTGATTCCTAAAGATGCATATAAAGAAGGGAACAGCAGACTGATTGGAAATATCAGTCAAAGTCTTATGGAGGATGCGGCATTTCTGGCGCTTGTCAAAAGTGGTAACGAAGCAAGTGTGAGATCACAGTTAAATTACATATTAAAACAATATTTTAAACAGTATCTGGATGAAGTGAATCGATAGATAATGTAGCTATAAAACAAAGAATGCAATATAAATAAATGTCTAAAGAAGGAAGTGAGTATATGTTTTCCAAAAATGAAAAAGCTCCTGAATTATTGATGAAATCTAATATCATCACTGGTTGTAAGCCGCAAGAAAAAGATACGGTTATCCGCAGCATAGGCAATCTGCTGATAAAGACGGGATATGTAAAAGAGGACTATGTAGAGGCTATGCTAGAGCGGGAACTTATATTTTCTACTAACATGGGAAATGGAATCGCACTTCCCCACGGAGTAGAGAAAGCTAAAAGAGAAGTCTTACATTCGGGAATTGTTGTTATGGTATTTCCAGAAGGGACCGACTGGGAAGGAGATACTGTAAAAGTAGTAATCGGCATTGCAGGAAAGGGAGAGGAACATCTGGATATCTTATCCCAAATTGCTGAAAATCTGTACGATGAAGAAGCAGTGGAACATCTGGTAAAGATGGATAAAGAAAGTATCCATAACTTGCTGACAAAAAAGGAAGTGTAAGAAATGATTATTACAGTAACGATGAATCCAGCCATTGATAAAACAGCAGAACTGGAAACATTTTGCCATAATGGGCTCAATCGACTGCAGCATGTAGTCAATGATGCCGGCGGGAAGGGAATTAATGTTTCAAAAACTATTCAGGAATTAGGGGGAGAAACGATTGCTACAGGATTTTTGGGAAGGACAGGGGCAGATGTAATTACCCGGGCACTGCACCAAAGAGGAATTAATACAGATTTTGTTTCCGTAGAAGGAGAAGTAAGAACTAATCTGAAGGTAGTAGAGCCGGGAGGTATATTGACAGAGTTAAATGAACCTGGTCCTAACATACAGAAGAAAGACATAGAGGCTCTGCTGGAAAAGCTAAATTCTTACGCGGATACGGATGCTCTATTTGTACTGGCAGGTAGTGTTCCATCAGGCGTAGATTCCAATATTTATAGACAGATTATAGATACGGTTCATGAAAAAGGCGCAAAAGTGTTTTTGGATGCAGATGGAGATCTGTTTGTCAATGGACTGGAAGCAAAACCGGATATGATTAAGCCTAATAAATTCGAATTGGAACAGTATTTTGGAGCAGAGAGAGAGACATCAGAAGAAGAACTGGTGAAATTGGCTCAAAAAATGGTGGATAAGGGAATTCCAAGAGTGGCGATTTCCATGGGAAAAGATGGTGCGCTGTTTCTCTTTGACGGAGAGGTGATACGGACACCGGGGCTTAAGGTAGCAGCACACTCTGCGGTAGGAGCAGGGGATGCCATGGTGGCAGCATTATCCTATGGAGTTTCACAGAAGTTTTCCCTGGAAGAATGTATCCGCCAGGGCGTGGCAGCATCCGCAGGGGCAGTGATGACGATTGGAACCAACCCTCCATCAAGAGAATTAGTTGATACGTTAAAAAAACAGGTAACAATGAGATTTATATATTCTCAAGGAGAGATAAAATGAAAACAAGAGCAGTAAGAATGTATGGAGCAAATGATTTAAGACTGGAAGAGTTTGAATTGCCAGAGATTAAAGATGATGAAATTCTGGTAAAAATAATAAGTGACAGTATTTGTATGTCTACCTATAAATTGGCAGCCCAGGGGAAGAACCATAAGCGTACCCCTCAGAACATAGATACAAACCCCATCATAGTAGGTCATGAGTGTGCCGGTGATATTGTAAAGGTTGGTGCAAAATGGCAGGGGCAATTTAAACCAGGACAAAAATTCGCTCTGCAGCCAGCACTTAACTACCAGGGAAAATTGGATTCGCCGGGATATTCTTATGAATACTGCGGTGGGGATTGTACCTATTGTATTATGCCGCATGAAGTAATGGATCTGGGCTGCCTTCTTCTTTATGAAGGAGAAGCTTACTTTGAGGCATCTCTTGGGGAGCCTATGAGCTGTATTATAGGCGGATATCATGCGAATTACCATACCAATAAGAAAAACTATGAACATGCCATGGGAACAAAACCGGATGGAAATATCCTTATACTTGGTGGATGTGGTCCTATGGGATTAGGGGCAGTAAGTTATGCACTAATCATGGAAAATAAACCCAAAAGGGTTGTAGTAACAGATATCAGTGATGAAAAAATTGCCAGAGCA
>CAYXCV010000004.1:0-55415 GCA_964463365.1 uncultured Kineothrix sp. | reverse complement strand
TAAATTCTTTTTCCGCAGGATAAATACCGCCCTCTCCCTGTATGGTTTCAAAAATGACGGCACAGGTTTTATCTGTTACCTGTTCTAATACACTATTAAAATCATTGATATCTGCAAATTTGATATGTCCAATCATAGGTTCAAAGGCTTCTCTGTACTTGGGCGTTCCTGTAATGGACAACGCTCCCATTGTTCTGCCGTGAAAAGAATGATTCATTGCAATAATCTCGTGATCTGTACAGCCGTCTTTTAAATAAGCATATTTTCTTGCTGCCTTAATGGCACCCTCAATTGCTTCCGCTCCGCTATTGGTAAAGAAAACACGATCCATTCCCGATATCTTCTTTATCTTTTTAGCCGCTTCTATTGCAGGGATATTATAGTAATAATTAGAAGTATGAAGCAGTTTATCAATCTGATTCTTTAACGCATCATTATATTCTTTATTATTGTATCCCAGTGCAAAGACTCCAATACCCGATACAAAATCCTGATATTTCTTGCCCTCGATATCATATAGAAATACCCCATCCCCTTTATCAAGGACAATCTGATATCTGTTATAGGTATGCAGCAGAGCTTTCTCTGCCTCATCAATATATTCTTTCATACTATACATGTGGTATGCTCCTTCCCTAGTCATTTAAGATAGCGGTTCCGATTCCCCGATTGGTAAATATTTCAAGTAGTAAACAGTGAGGAATCCTGCCATCCAGAATATGTACCTGATTGACTCCACTGCGGATTGCAGAGGTACAATTATTAAGCTTAGGAAGCATACCGCCGCCTATAAACCCTTCTTCAATCAATTGATCTGCCTCTGATGCCTTCATTTTGGATATAAAAGAATCTTTATCGTTCATATCCTTATAAATTCCCTCTATATCTGTCAAAAAAGCAAGCTTTTCCGCATTCAGTGCCTTGGCTATCGCACATGCTGCATCATCCGCATTGATGTTATATGTCTGAAAGTTCTCATCCAGTCCGATAGGTGCTATAATGGGCAGAAAGTCTTTTTCCAATAAATCATACAATATCTTAGGGTTCACTTCTTTTACGTCCCCCACAAAACCAATGTCTTTTCCATCGGAATATTTCTTATCCACAGTCAGAAGCCCAGCATCCTTTCCACTGATTCCCACTGCTTTTACGCCCAGCTCCTGAACCATTGTCACAAGGCTTTTATTCACTTTGGAAAGTACCATCTCAGCAATTTCCATTGTTTCTTCATCGGTAACACGCAGTCCATTAATAAATTCCGACTCTTTCCCCACCTTGCCAACCCAGCGGCTAATCTCCTTACCACCGCCATGCACGATAATTGGCTTGAAGCCTACCAGCTTAAGCAAGGTAACATCTTTAATTACATTCTTCTGCAGCTCCTCATTGCTCATAGCACTTCCGCCGTACTTTACAACTATTGTCTTTCTGTTAAAGCTTTGTATGTAAGGAAGCGCCTCTATCAGCACCTCCGCCTTCTTCAATACCTCAGTCATATCCTTATCCATTTTTCATAACCTCCATTCTTTAGCTGCGGTAATCCGCATTAATCTTCACATAGTCATAAGTTAGATCGCAGCCCCATGCACAGGCCTCCGCATCCCCCATTTTCATATCCACAATTACCCTTACCGAAGGTTCTGCTAGAATCTTGCTGGCTTCTTCTTCGCTGTAATCCGTAGCTTCTCCGTCCTTACATAGCAAAATCTTTCCGTTCCCGCCTTCGAAATAAAGATCTATCTTCTCAGGATCAAACGTGACACCCGAATATCCGAGAGCACATAATATCCGTCCCCAGTTGGCATCATGACCAAAAATAGCCGCTTTTGTAAGACTGGAGCAGATGACTGCTTTGCTTAATGCTCTGGCATCCTCTTTGCTTGCCGCATGAATGACCTTTGTTTCAAACAGTGCCGTAGCTCCTTCGCCATCGCCTGCCATCATTTTTGCCAGGGTTTCATTGATATAGTGAAGTGCCTCTGCAAATTTATGATAGTCCTCATTTTTTGTAGTTATTTTTTCATTTCTGGCCATTCCATTGGAAAGTATTAACAAAGTGTCATTGGTAGAGGTATCCCCATCTATGGATACCATGTTAAACGTATCCACCACATCTTCTCTCAGTGCTTCCTGGAGCAGCTCCTTTGAAATATTGATATCCGTAGTCACGAATCCTAACATGGTACACATGTTTGGATGTATCATACCGGAACCTTTGCACATTCCTCCCAGCGTAACCGTATTTCCACCAATATTAAAGCTTACGGCTGCCTGTTTGGATATGGTATCTGTTGTCATAATCGCCTCTGCTGCCAGAGTGCCTGCTTCTCCTGAATTATCCTTTTCCTGTGCCAGCATTTTTATACCATTTTTTATTTTCTCTATGGGAAGCTGCATTCCAATCACACCGGTAGATGCAATAAGCACTGAATCCACAGGTATGTTCAGAGCTTCTGCTGCACTTTCTGCTGTTTGTTTGCAATATTCATACCCTTTTGTTCCGGTACATGCATTGGCAATTCCTGCATTTACTACAACGGCTTGAATAAATGGAGAGTGTGCTACCACACTTTTATCCCATAATACAGGAGCCGCCTTTACTACATTGCTTGTGAAAACTCCTGCTGCCTTACACGGAGTCACACTATAAATAAGTGCCATATCTTTTCTATCTTTATATTTAATATTTGCTTCGACCCCTGACGCTTCAAAACCCCTCGCCGCTGTTACTCCGCCTGTAATAATCTTCATATTAAAACTCATCCTTTCCGTTATTTATTAAATGCTATCATATTTTTTCTATTTAAAACAAAATCATAATAATTCAAATCTTCTCTTTTTACCCAGCCTATCTGTTTCCAGAACGCATTCCCAATATCATTTTCCGCAAAAGCGATCAAAGAAACCTTACTGATTTTTTCTTTTTTCAATTCTTCCATGGCATGAACTACCATCGCCTTTCCAATCCCCTGCATGCGGTAATCCTCATTAACACACACGTGATACAAACTGCCTCTTCTTCCATCATGACCGCACAAAATAGATCCTACGATACGATTATCTACTATTGCCACCACACTGGTATGAGGATTTCTAAGGAGAAAACGTGCCACACTCTCTCTGGAATCATCCACACTTCGCATTGCAAAATTTTTTATACTCATCCAGAGATTGTATACTCCTTCATAATCTGCAATTGTCATCGTTCTCACTGTTATTTTAGTTTTAACTGCTATCATCGTTTTAACCCTCCGTTCTTTTAGAGGTTCAGCCCTTTTTCTTCTTCCTGCCCCAGCATAATATTGAGGCATTGAATGGCTGCCCCTGAGGCACCTTTTCCAAGATTATCAAATTGTGCGGAAAGTACTATTCTTTCCTTGTTTCCTGTAATAAAAATCTTAAGTCCATCCCAGCCTGAGTATCTGTTTCCCGCCAGCATGCCGCCTGTTTCTTCCGCATGGTCTGCTACTTTTATAAATTTCTCATTCTTGTAGTATTCTGCATAGAATGACTGTAATTCTTCCGGTGATGAAACTTTATTTAATAGTTCGGTATAGATAGGAACTGAAACGATCATACCGCTATAATAATCTGCCACAATCGGCGAAAAAAGAGGTTCTCTTGATAGTCCCGATATGTTCTTAATTTCCTTCAAATGCTTGTGCTGCTGAGTCAGTGCATATTCTCTGGGTGAATCATAATCCGCGATACGATTTAAGGATTCATATTCGGCAATCATCTTCTTGCCGCCCCCACTGTATCCCGTAATGGAAAATCCAGATACCGGATAATCCGCATTCATCTTTTCTGAGGAAATGAGTGGATATAATAAGGAAACAAATCCGGTGGCATGACAGCCCGGCACCGCAATTCTCTTCCCATCAGCAATCGCCTGTCTGTGGTCTTTGGATAATTCAGGAAATCCGTAAGCCCATCCAGCCTGGGTTCTATGCGCTGTGGAGGTATCAATTACTCTGACACTTTCATTCTCAATGAGGCTGACTGATTCTCTAGCCGCATCATCAGGCAGGCAAAGGAAGGTAATATCCGAGGAATTAATCAACCTTTTTCTTTCATTCACATCTTTTCTGAGTTCTTGTGAAATCGCTATGATTTCAATATCTTCACGGTCTCTGAATCGTTCATGTATTCTTAAACCGGTGGTTCCTTCGCTTCCATCAATAAAAATCTTTGTTTTCATTCTATATACCATGCCTTTCTGCATATATACACTAATTCTTATAACGTTCTAAATAATATACTATCTTCATATGAAAATCTCAACTGTTTTATCTTATTTTATAGATGTTTTTGATAATTATATTGCATAAGTATACATCTATTATGAATAATATGCAAGTATGTTTTAGTTTTATGCACTTTAATCAATATTTAATAAGTTTTTATGCATGATTTCACACTTGCATTTCATAAAAGAGTGTTGTATATTATTTACAGGACATGCAGCAAAATGTGCTGTATAGTAATATAGAATACTTATTTGGAGGCAATCATTATGAAAGAAAAAGTTATTTTAGCTTATTCCGGCGGACTGGATACTACTGCCATCATTCCTTGGTTAAAAGAAAATTTTGATTTTGAAGTAATTTGTGTATGCATTGACTGCGGTCAAGGGGAAGAATTAGACGGGCTGGAAGAAAGAGCAAGATTCTGCGGAGCTGAAAAATTATACATAGAAGATGTGACAGATGAATTCTGTGATGAATACATTATTCCATGTGTACAAGCTCATGCGGTATATGAAAACAAATACCTGCTTGGTACCTCTATGGCAAGACCTGTGATTGCAAAAAGACTGGTAGAAATCGCACGCAAAGAAAACGCAACCGCTATCTGTCATGGTGCTACCGGAAAGGGTAATGATCAGATTCGCTTCGAACTTGGAATCAAAGCTCTGGCTCCTGATCTGAAAATCATTGCTGCCTGGAGACATGAGAAATGGACAATGGATTCCAGAGAATCTGAAATAGAATATTGTAAAGCACATGGTATCGATCTTCCTTTCTCTGCTGATTCTTCTTATAGCCGTGACCGTAACTTATGGCATATCAGTCATGAAGGTTTAGAGCTTGAAGATCCTGCCAATGAACCGAACTTTGATCATTTACTTGTTCTTAGCACAACTCCCGAAAAGGCTCCCGACGAAGGTGAATATGTAACTATGGCTTTTGAGAAGGGCATTCCGGTTTCTGTAAACGGCAAAAAAATGAAGACCTCCGATATTATCCGTGAACTCAATGTCATTGGCGGCAACCATGGAATCGGCATTGTAGACATCGTAGAGAACCGTGTGGTAGGTATGAAATCCCGTGGTATCTATGAAACACCAGGCGGAACCATTCTTTACGAAGCGCACCAGCAGTTGGAAGAACTGATTCTTGACCGTGACACCTATGCACTGAAAGACGATATGGGAAATAAACTGGCACAAATTGTATATGAAGGCAAATGGTTCACCCCGCTGCGCGAAGCTGTTCAGGCATTTATTGAATCCACTCAGCAATACGTAACAGGTGAAGTGAAGTTCAAGCTATACAAAGGCAATATTATCAAAGCCGGTACCACTTCTCCATATTCACTTTATAATGAAAGCATTGCTTCCTTTACAACCGGAGATTTATATGATCACCATGACGCGGAAGGTTTCATCAATCTGTTCGGTCTATCTTCTAAAGTACGTGCAATGAAAATGCAGGAAGTAAATAGCAACAAGCAAAAATAATAAGGAGTTCCTTTCATGGATGTAATAAGCATATTACTTATTTATTTTATATCAGTGAATATGATAGGATTATTTCTTATGGGGCTGGATAAGCACAAAGCAAAAAAATATCTTTGGCGGATTCCTGAGTCCACACTTTTTATAATAGCAATCATTGGCGGAAGCATCGGCTGTATTATCGGCATGTATGCTTTCCGCCATAAAACAAGGCATTGGTATTTTGTCTATGGTCTGCCTGCTATTCTTATCCTTCAGGCAGCTATTTTTCTTGTTATTATATATTCTCCGGTGCAAATACAGATTATGTAAATAAGAATTCAACGCAAATTTGAGCCTACGGCACAAATATTGCAGGTTATGGAAAGGGATGGAGGTTAACATGCATATAGCGATCTGCGATGATAATGTAGGTGATCGTAAACAATTAGAACGATTATTAAAGCGAGAATCAGATAGGCGTTCCTCTTCCACTGGTGTCTTATATGTTGACTCCTATGGAAATGTAAAAGCCGTTATGCAGTCTCCTATGCTTTATGATGCCTTTTTCATCGATATGGTTTCGGGGGACACTGATGGAGCGATGCTTGCTCATCTCCTTTTAAAAGCCGGCGTGACAGCACCTATTATTCTATGCATATCCTCTATCGACTATAGAAATACCTATACCGCCCCACCGGAAAAAGATTTGCATAATATTATATTTATAAATAAACCTATTAAAAAAGATGAGTTGGCTGATACCCTTGATCAAGCCTTCTCATTCAAATCTAATAAAGTATCTACCATTGAATTACGCGGGGAAACATGTACCAGGTATGTTACAGAGAATGATATCGTTTATGCCAAAGCAAAGGATAACTACGTACATGTCTATCTAAACGACCAAAGCGTAATCAATATCGTCAGTACCATAGAGAATTTCTATTCTCATCTGTTTTCCTATGACTGCTACATGTCGATTTCATCAAGCTGCATGATAAACTTATCTCACATTCAGAACTTATCACTTACAAAGCTGGAGCTTACAGGCGGAACCGTTCTGCGCATCTCTCCATTTATTTATAAAGAAATAAAAAACGCCACTACTTGAACTACCCCCTATCTACTTAAAAGGCTGTTCACAACTCAGTGACGTTTTTAGTATTATTATTAATTACTTAAATGGTAACAATCACACCGCCGTCATTGGCATACATACTGCTGATTCCGGCCGTGTCCAAAATCATTACACTTTTTACATTTATCTTCTCTAACAGCATACTCTTAAACAGCTCTGCCCGTTCCGGACAGTTGCAGTGAGTAATCATAAGTTTCTTTTGTTCCGGATTTACCACTTCTTTTACAATTACATCTGTCATTTTTGCCAGTGCTTTTTTAATTCCGATGGCTTGGCCTTTCTGAATGATACTCCCTTTAAGCGCTCCCATAACCGGTTTGATACTAAGAGTAGAGGCTACCAGAGCCTTCACGCCTGTGAGACGACCATTTTTCCTAAGAGTTTCCAAATTATCAAGTACAAAATAAGTATTCATTTCATCTCTGAATTTCTCAAGTTTATCTACGATTTCATCAAAGGGAAGCCCTGCTTCTTCTAATTCCATAGCTTTAAATGCTATCTGAGCTTCGCCGCAGCTTGCAGATTCAGAATCACATACATGAATATTCTTATCACCATACTTTTCCAAATAAAGGCTTTTGCCAAGCATTGCACTATTATAACTTCCGCTCAGTTTCTGGGAGAGTGTGACTACAAAAATATCATCGGCATCACAGTTATAAGCCTCTCTGTATTTTTCCGGCGATGGACAGGAGGATTTCGGGCAAGTAGGGCATGCAGCAACCTTCTCTAGGAATTCCTTCTGATTAAAATTCTCATCATCCATAACATGATAGTCCCCTACTTCAAGTCCAAGCGCAACAATTTCAAATCTCTTATCTTTCTTATACTCCTCCGGCAGTTCACAACAACTGTCCACAACTATCTTATAACTCATATGAATACCATGCCTTTCTATTTCCGCATATTACTACAAAGTACTTAATAACTGTTCTATGTAGTTTTGAATACTACTTATGATAACACAACTAACTTTTTCTTGTAAAGAGGGTTTCTACATTTTCTTTAAAATTAACAAACTTATAAAATATATTCCTATAGAATAACTGTAACATATCAGATATAATATACACAAAATGCCTGCGGCACAAATGTTGCAAGTGATGGAAAGGTATAATTATTATGAAAGCTTATAAAATTAGTGATTTAAAAATATTTATGAATAAACTCCTTCTTTCTGAAAGTTTCGATTACTTCCTGCTAGAAGAAGGCACTATTATTACCTATAATAGTTTCCAGATAGATGGCCGTATACAAACGGATTTTTATACCAAAGAAGAGCAGGAAGACACTTCTCTCTGCTCTTATGATTTCTCTCTATGGAAAGAGATGCGCCCGCTTTGTTTCCAACTAATAAAAGGAAAGCGTACCCCTCTCAGTTTCAAATTCGTACTGCTGCTTTTGCCTGAACATATGGAACGAATTCTTGCATCCGGAAAATGGCAAAATCATGAAGAGTTGTTGAAATATTTCACACTCACCGTGAAATATACAGGAAGCACTGCTGCCATTACAACAGGAATATCTACAAAAGCCTTTCTCATGGACAAACAGCCCGAACAATTGTGGGATAATGCTTTTCGGCTATTTATGGATAGAAACCAAATTGCGTGGGAGGAAATCTAAACAGTCTATTTCTTCATCTTAGGATTGAATATCAGGCTTGCCAGATAACCAAATACCAAGGCTGCGCTTGTACCTACCGCTCCGGCTTTAAATCCTCCCTGGAATATTCCTAAGAAACCCTCTTTATCTACCGCTTCCTTTACCCCTTTCATCAATACATTCCCAAATCCGAGAAGGGGAACCGAGGCTCCGGCACCGGCATATTCCTGAAAGGGCTCGTATATTCCGAATACGCTGATGACTGCCCCTAAACATACGAGCAAGACCATAATGCGCCCCGGCATAAGCTTTGTTTTATCAAGTAATATTTGAACAAGAGCGCAAAGTAATCCGCCTACCCAAAAAGCATTCACATAATCCATAATTTTCCTCATTTCTGCGCTGTAGTACCGCGCAACTAAAAATTTATATAGATAGTATGTTCCATATTTTGCTTTTTATAAGTATTTTTCAAATTATTTCATAGCATCCTTCATGCCCTTTACATAATCATATAAATATTCCCCGGCATGATCGCCATATTTTTCAATTAATTTAACTATGGCACTTCCAACAATCACTCCGTCTGCTTTCTTAGATATTTCTGCCGCCTGCTCTTTTGTATTAATTCCAAACCCAATAGCCGCAGGTACATCCGTGGTCTCTTTTATCGCAGAAACAATCGCATTTAAGTCCGTTTTAATTTCACTTCTCATTCCGGTCACTCCCATGGAGGACACGACATATATAAAGCCTTCTGCTTCTTTTGCAATCATCTTAATACGCTCTTTTGATGTAGGAGCTATGAGAGAAATAATATTGATTCCATATTTGTCCGTACTCTCTTTTATTTCGCCTTTTTCTTCAAAGGGCATATCCGGAATAATCAGCCCATTGACACCGGCTTCTTTACACTTTGCACAGAATTTATCACTTCCATATTTGTATATCGGATTCAGATAGGTAAGAAAAGCAATAGGTACATCCGTTTTCTTTCTTACATTCTTCACTAATTCAAATAATTTATCCGTCGTTGTACCTGCGGATAATGCCCGCAAATTAGCCGCCTGAATAACAGGTCCTTCTGCAATAGGATCGGAAAAAGGAATTCCTATTTCTATCAAATCGCAGCCTGCCTCTACCATTTTTAAGATAAATTCTTCAGTCTTTTCAATGGAGGGATCTCCCCCTGTCAGGAATCCGATAAAAGCTTTACCATTACAAAATGCATCTTTTATTTTAATATTATTCATGAATATTTACCCCCCTGTATCGTGCAATTGCTGCCACGTCTTTATCTCCTCGTCCCGAAAGGCATATGATAATTACTTCATCTTTCTTCATACTTCCTGCTATCTTACGTACATGTGCCACCGCATGTGCACTTTCTATGGCACAGATAATGCCTTCTGTACGTGCCAGATATTCGAAGGCTGATACTGCCTCCTCGTCTGTCACCGGAACATACTCCGCCCGGCCGGTATCATGCAAATGAGCATGCTCGGGTCCGATTCCCGGATAGTCAAGTCCTGCCGAAATCGAGTAAACCGGAGCGATCTGTCCGTATTCATCCTGACAGAAATAGGATTTCATTCCGTGAAAGATTCCCAGAGAACCTTTTGCAATGGTGGCTGCATGCTGATCCGTATCCACGCCGTGTCCTGCCGCTTCACAGCCAATCAAACGTACTTCTTTGTCGTCAATAAAATTATAAAACATTCCCATGGAATTACTGCCGCCGCCGACACAAGCAACCACTGCGTCAGGCAGCTTGCCTTCACAGTCAAGTATCTGCTCCTTGGCTTCCTTGCTGATGATGCTCTGAAAATCTCTGACAATCATAGGAAACGGATGAGGACCCATGACAGACCCAAGAACATAAAGGGTATCATCTACTCTGCCTGCCCATTCCCGCATTGTTTCATTCACCGCATCCTTTAATGTCATCGTACCGCTTGTCACCGCATTCACCTTAGCGCCCAGAAGTTCCATACGATAAACATTAAGAGCCTGCCTGTCGGTATCCTCTTTCCCCATAAATATCTCGCATTCCAATCCAAGAAGAGCTGCTGCCGTTGCTGTTGCCACACCATGCTGTCCTGCGCCTGTTTCTGCAATCACCCTTGTTTTTCCCATCTTCTTGGCAAGCAGAACCTGACCAAGTACATTATTAATCTTATGGGAACCGGTATGATTCAAATCCTCACGTTTTAAGTAGATTTTGGCTCCTCCCAAATCTTCTGTCATCTTCTCCGCATAATATAACAGTGATGGACGTCCCGCATAATTATTCAAAAGATCATTCAGCTCCTTTTGGAAGGCTTCATCCTTTTTGTAATATTCATAACATTCTTCCAACCGTATGACTTCATTCATTAGGGTTTCCGGTATATACTGACCTCCGTGAACACCATATCTTCCTTTAGACATTTCTGATTCTCCTTATCATTTCTAATATTTTATCTTTATCTTTTACTCCGTCTGTCTCAACACCGCTGCTGAAGTCCATAGCAAATGCCTCTGTTTCAGCAATGGCTCTTGCAATATTCTCCTGGTTTAGCCCTCCTGCCAGAAAATAGGGCAGTGGAACCTTAGGAATTTGATTCCAGTTAAAAGTTTTCCCGGTTCCTCCGTATGCTGCATGAGCCCCGCTGCTGTCCAGCAGAAAATAATCAACTCCGCTGTTCCTATAAGAATGGAAATATTCTTCCGTATATTCTCCTTCTCCCATGGGAATTGCTTTTATAATGACTGCATTGGTTTTATCCTTTAAGTCCTCCACATATTGAGGCGTTTCATTGCCGTGGAGCTGTACCATACCAATAATCTGACTCTTAACAATGCTTTCTATTCTGTCAATCTTCTCATTGACGAAAACACCGATAGGAATAATATTTTCTTTTACCATTTTTCTCAGATTTAAGGCATTCTCCTCTCCAATCTGACGCTTGCTTTTGGCAAAGACAAATCCAATATAATCAGGTTCTGCTTCATTAATATAATCAATATCACAGGCTCTTGTCAAACCACAGATTTTTACTTTCACACTTCTTCTCCTCTTAAAATAGCAAGCTGTCTTTTCTTATCGGGGCTTCTCATAAAGGTCTCTCCTATGAGTACGGCATTTGTTTTATTCCTTCTCAGCACTTCTATGTCCTGTGCTGTTTTAATCCCGCTCTCCGATACAAAGATGATTTCCTCAGGTATCATTTGGCGCAGCTTTACGCTTGTGGTGATATCCACTTCAAATGTCTGAAGATTCCTGTTATTCACACCTATGATTTCCGCTTCTGCCCTTAATGCCATCTCAACTTCCTGTTCCGTATGTGCTTCCACAAGTGCCGAAAGCCCGAGGCTGTGAGCAATCTCTTTATATTCTTTTAATCTGCTCTCCTCCAGCAGAGAACAGATTAAAAGCACTGCTGACGCACCTAAAAGCTTTGCCTCATATATCTGATATTCATCTATGGTAAAGTCTTTTCTAAGCACCGGAATCGCAACTTCATTGACAATTTCTTCTAAGTAAGCATCCTTGCCCTTAAAAAAATATGGTTCCGTCAGTACTGAAATTGCCGCTGCATTTGCTTCCTCATATTCCTTCGCAATAGACAGATACGGAAAATCTTCTGCGATAACGCCCTTCGATGGAGAGGCTTTCTTTACCTCACAGATAAAAGCAATATCCTGTGTGGAAAGAGCTTGCTGAAACAAGAAACTTTTATCATTTTTAAGCCCCTCCGCTTCTCTTCGTAGAGAAGTCGTATCTCTATGCCTTTTTAATTCCTCAACTCTTCCATAGGTTTTCTTTGCAATCTCATCCAGAATCGTGTTCATACTGCTTCTCCTTCGTTGGATAACCGAATAAATTGTTCCAGTTTCTCCATTGCTTTCCCACTGTCTAAAATATCTCTTATCTTATCAATTGCTTCCGGAAGTGTTAGAGTGGGGTCTGCAATGTATAGTGCCGCAGCAGAATTTAAAATAACCGCATCTGTCTTAGGTCCCTTTTCCCCACTTAAAATAGCACGTGTAATCTTGGCATTTTCCTCTGGTGTACCGCCGGTCAGTTCTGATTTGTCACATCGTTTCATACCGAACTGTTCCGGTGTAATCGTATACTTTTTAAATTCTCCGTTTCTCACTTCACAGATAGAAGTAGGTGCACTCATGGAAATCTCATCCAGTCCGTCCTGCCCATAAGCTACCATTGCATTTTTTACACCCAGGTTATAAAGAACTTGTGCCATAGGTTCCACCAACTCTTCGTCATATACGCCAAGCAGCTGCATGTTGGCTCCTGCCGGATTGGTCAAAGGTCCTAATATATTAAAAACAGTACGAATTCCCAATTCTTTACGAACAGGAGCTACGTATTTCATAGCAATGTGATAATTTTGTGCAAACAAGAAACAGATGCCGATTTCTTTTAATAACTTTTTACTCTTTTCCGGAGAAAGGGTAATATTGACACCCAGCGCTTCTAACACATCTGCTGCACCGCACTTACTGCTGGCAGCTCTGTTTCCATGCTTTGCAATGGGAACACCTGCAGCCGCAATGGCAATAGCGGAGGTGGTGGATATATTAAAGGAATTGGATTTATCTCCTCCGGTTCCCACAATTTCAAGTACTTCCATATCATGTAAGAGTCTGATACAGTGCTTTCTCATCCCTGCTGCCGACGCGGATATTTCTTCTATATTTTCACCTTTTAATGACATTGCGGTAAGATAGGATGCCATCTGTATCTGGGAGGCTTCGCCGCTCATAATTTCATCCATCACTTGTTCTGCTTCTTCATAACTTAAATTCTGTTTATCTACTACCTTTAAAATCGCTTCTTTAATCATATCCTGCTCTCCTTTTATTGTGGTTAAATTGTAAGAAAATTTCTTAGTATAATATTGCCTTTGGGTGTCAGAATGGATTCCGGATGGAATTGCACTCCATATACTTTATAGTCTTTATGCCTCACCGCCATGATCTCTCCGTCCTCAGACTTCGCGGTGATAATAAGCTCTTCCGGTATTGTCTCCTCTCTTGCTGAAAGAGAATGATATCTGGCTGCCTGTATCTGCTCCGGCAGACCCTTAAAAATATCGCAATCTATATCGATGATAATTTCTGATTGTTTGCCATGCATCAATTCTTTTGCATAGGAGATAACTCCTCCGTAAACTTCACAAATAACCTGATGTCCGAGACATACTCCCAATATGGGAACCTTGCCGGCAAACTGTCTGATTACCTCTTTACAGATTCCCGCATCCGCAGGCCGCCCCGGTCCGGGGGAAAGTATGATATGACTGATATCCAGGCTCTTTATTTCATTGATATTCAGTTCATCGTTTCTAATGACCTTAATACCTGGATTAAAAGAACCGATAAGCTGGTAGAGATTGTAAGAAAAACTGTCGTAATTATCAATTAAAAGTACCATCTTCTAAATACCTCCTTCGGCTGTTTCCACTGCACTTACTACTGCCTGCGCTTTATTGATGCATTCTTCATATTCTTTCTTCGGTATACTATCCGCAACAATTCCTGCTCCGGAACGGATAAATAATTTTCCGTTTTTCTTATACGCAATCCTTATGGCAATGCACAAATCCAGATTTCCCGTAAAGTCTATATAACCAATGGCTCCTCCGTAAATCCCCCGTTTATTATTTTCCAGCTCATTAATTATTTCACAGGCTCTATATTTGGGTGCTCCTGAAAGTGTTCCCGCAGGTAGAATCGCACCCACCGCATCCAGTGCTGTCTTATCCTTACGAATCTCTCCCATTACTGTGGAACCGATATGCATCACATGGGAAAACCTTTCTATCTCTTTGTATTTCTCTACCTGTACTGTACCGAATTTACTGATTTTTCCTACATCATTCCTACCAAGATCCACAAGCATATTATGTTCCGCCAGTTCTTTGGGATCTGATAGAAGCTCTTGTTCCAGAGCTTCGTCTTCTGCCTGAGTTTTCCCTCTGGGTCTTGTTCCCGCCAAAGGAAAGGTGTAAAGCTTTTCATTCTCAAGCTTGATCAGAGTCTCGGGAGATGCTCCGGCAATTTCTAAATCATTGCTGCTGAAATAAAACATATAGGGCGAAGGATTCGTTGTCCGCAGTACCCGGTAAGTGTCAAATAAGCTGCCTTCCACTCTTGCTTCCAGCCGGTTCGATAAAACAACCTGAAAGATATCCCCTTCTTTGATATAGTGCTTTGCTTTTTCCACCATCTCGCAATATTCTTCTTCATTAAACAGCGGCTGAAACTCTGATTTCATCTTGAGCGGCTGTATCTGGGTGGATGTTTCACCTGCAATAAGGGCTGCCATATCATCCAGTTCTCTCATCGCTTTATTATAATTTTCTTCTATGGAATCGGTTTTCATATTTACGATTAAAATCATCTTCTGTTTCAGATTGTCAAAGGCAATCACTTTATGAAACAGCATCAGATCCGCATCTTTGAAGTTCTCTTCATCCTTGGCATCAAGATTCAGCGTCGGCTCACTGTATTTTATATAATCATATGAAAAGTATCCTACCAATCCGCCCGTAAAAGGTGGCAGATAATCAATCCTTGGACTTTTGTTTTCTTTGATAATTTGTTTCAAATACTGTGATGGATCAGCCTCTTTTAATGTAATTTCCGTTCCTGCCTTAATCTTTACCGTTCCGTTCTGGCAGGTGATTTCAAGCTGGGGATCATATCCTAAAAATGTATATCTTCCCCATCTGTCCGCGTCCTCCAAACTCTCAAGCATATAGCAATGACAGCTTACAGACTTCAGTATCCTAAGTACTTCAATCGGTGTGTGAGTATCTGAGTAAATCACACGACTTATGGGCACTGCCTTATAGTCTTTTGCATAGATTTTAACTTCTTCCAATGTGGGCTTATGCATAATATCTCCTCCTTATATTTAGGGAATAATTATGATTCTAGTTGCAGAATCTCGCGCCGAGCGCGGTCGCTTTCATAAGAATCTTTTTCCTAAGAACATAAAAAATCCGTCCATGACAATAGAATTATTGTCAAGGACGGATTAAAATTCATAAAAAAATATAAGAATCTATCCGCGGTGCCACCTTGATTCAGGAAATATAATATACAAATATATCCTGCTCTTTAAAGAATACAAACATATTCTTTGCAACTGACGCGTGCTATACGTCGCAGAATACTTGGCTGCTGAATTACTGTCAGCAAAACCTTTGACTGCGCCCTCCGTGGTCCATTTAACAAACTGCTTTCTATCGGTTCCCAGCATTCCCGACTCTCTGTGAGTGCTACATCTGTTTTTATCTCCACTTCAACGGTTTTCATGGACTTATTTAATTTAAATAATCTTACCACTCCAATTTATTACTGTCAATACTTTTTATTTTTAAAATATGTACTTTTAAAATATGTACTTTTAATTTTTATTATATGCAGCAGATTTTTTTCCGGAAGCTGGACAAAAATGACTGCTGCAAATACAAGCAAACAGCCAAATAACTCTTTTAACGTTAAGGCTTCTCCCAGTATCACCCAGCCGGCAAGCACTGAAACCACCGACTCTACACTTAGAATCAGTGAAGCTATTGTTGGATCTAAGTTCTTTTGACCGATAATCTGTAAGGTATACGCAACGCCACTGGACATTATACCAGCATATAAGATAGGGACAGCACCGGAAATAAGTTGATCCCATGTAGGATTCTCAAATATAAAAGCACCTATTATGCTGATGATTCCTGCAACGAAAAATTGTATGCAGGATAAAATCACACCATCCATTTTGGGAGAAAAAAAGTCAATCGATAAGATATGGATAGAAAAAAGAATCGCACTAATAAAGACAAAGATATCTCCCCTCATGATAGAAAAGTTTTCGTTGATACAGAGCATATACAAACCAAAAACAGCTGCCACTGCAGCAATCCATACTTTTCCTTGTACCTTTTTATGTAGGAACAGACCAAGAATAGGTACGATAACAATATATAAAGTGGTGATAAATCCTGCTTTTCCAACCGTGGTATACTGAATACCAATCTGCTGGAATAAAGTAGCAACACAAAGGACAAATCCACAACAGATTCCTCCCTTAAGAACAATTTTAAAGGACACCGATTCTTGTGTCCCTTTTTTCTTATTCCAAATGCCTACGCTTGGCGCGAAGTTCTGCGTTGCAGAATCCTTTTTTCTTTTCACTAATAAAATTGGAAGAAGTACGAATCCTCCAAGAAAAAACCTGGAAAAGCTAAAAGTGAACGGCCCCATATAATCCATGCCCACACTCTGAGCTACAAAGGCAAGCCCCCAGATGCAGGCTGTTAGAAATAAAAGCATACTGCTGCCGAATTGTATTTTTCTCATAGTATAACTCATGCCTCTCTATCCTTTGTTTATCCTAAACTTTATATGAGGACGCAATTTCCTCTACAATAGTTCTGATCATCTTATCTTCACAGTCTATGGTAATATCCGCATACTTTTCATAGTACGGTTTTCTTTCTTCATATAGATCAGCCAGACTCTGACCTTCCCGCACCGTTACACCTCTCTCGTTTAAGTCCCCAAGCCTATCTTTAATCGTCTCATAAGAAAGCTTGAGATAAACAATATCTCCGATACTCTTAAAATGCTCCATAGATTCTTTGCCATAGATTGCACTTCCGCCTGTGGCTATTACGGTCTTCTTCATGGATAATGAAGCATTGATTTCATCTTCTAATTCTATGAACCCGTCAATTCCTTTTTCTTCTATTATTTGATAAAGGAGCTTTCCTACTCTACTCTGGATTACCAGATCCGAGTCTACAAATTGGTATCCTAAGCGCTTGGCAAGCACCACTCCCACTGTGCTCTTCCCTGCGCCCGGCATTCCAATTAATATAATATTATTCATTCTTATTATCCTTTAAATAAGCAATCACTTCTACTTCACATAATACATTTTTAGGCAATTGCTTCACAGCCACACAGCTCCTTGCCGGTTTTTCTGTAAAGTATCTCTCATACACACTATTAAATGCAGCAAAATCCTCCATATCAGCCAGAAAGCATGTAGTCTTTACCACTTTTTCATAATTGGTACCTGCCTCTGATAGAATTTCTCCTACATTTATCATCACTTGCTCTGCCTGCTTAGAAATATCTTCTCCCATTATCTCTCCGGTTGCCGGATTGATTGGAATTTGTCCTGAGGAAAATAAAAAATCTCCTACCATAATCCCCTGTGAATATGGTCCGATTGCAGCCGGTGCCTTGTCTGTTACAACTTTTTTTAACATATTAATACCCATTCCTTTCCATAACCTACATGTCGCATCGCGACGCAAACAAACAATGTGAAGAATGCGCCCTTTGCATTCTTCTGCGTGAGATTTAGAAATTCTTAGGTGACGTACTTTGGCACCTTAGAATTTATTCTCACACTAATACCCATTCCTTTCCATAACCTGCAACATTTGTGCCGCAGGCTCAAATTTGCGTGTGAAAAATTCATTTTTCACACTAATCAAATTGAGCCATTACATAAAACCCTCTGTCGTTTTCAATAATCCGGGTGATGACACCTTCTCTCGCCAGCATTCTCTCGTCAAATGGATAATTACCTGACATTGCAAGAGAGGGATCAATCGTATAATAATAATTACTTGGGAGCAGGCCCTCTGTTATCGTAATATGATCTCCTTCTTTCAACAATCCCTGACGTTCCATCTTAAATTCCATTTCACGCATATTGGCGGCACATCCTTTCCCAGTTATAATCATACATTGTACTAGTATTTATAAATAATATCAATATAGGATGCGTTTTTTATTCAATAGGAGCACTTTCCTATTGAATAAAAATTACCGGTACTGACTGGCATGATACCCAGGCACGTACCGGTTTTTAATATTTTAGATTAAATTTTTTAATCTAAAATTCTTACTCTAACATTTTTAATATATTTTCTTTGGACTTTGCTCCGCTGGCATTATTCGTAATCTCACCATTTTTAAATACAATTAACGTTGGGATTGTCATCACTCCATATTGCATTGCCAAGTCCTTTTCCTCATCTACATTAATCTTCCCTACCACTACATCCGTAAGCTCCTCTGATAGTTCATCAATAATCGGAGAAACCATTCTGCAAGGTCCGCACCAAGGTGCCCAAAAATCTACCAATACCGGTTTATCTGACTGTAATACTTCCTTATTAAAATTATCTTTCGTTAAATTTACTGCTGCCATAATCCTTCATCCTTTCTTTTGCATTTATTATGCCCTTTGCTTTCTGTAAATACACCATAACATAATAATCAATTATCATTCTGTGACTTAATCACATCATGTATAATTTCTATTATAATTCAATTTTTCCGTAATTACAACACTTCTTGTTTATTTAATCGTTTCTAAGACAACCCCATGAGCAATGCCCGGTACCGTCATGCCCTCATTAAAACTTGTCTTGGATAATAATGCTCCGGTTGGAACAAATAGTACTCTTTTCCACACCCCTTCTTCTATCTTCTTTAAGATATAAGCGGATAATGTTACCGCACAACACCCGCAGCCGCTTCCTCCTGCATGGGTATCCTGTTCCTTGGCATCGTATATTTCAATTCCGCAGTCCATATGCTGTCCCGATATATCGATATCCTTTTCTCTTAACAGGTCAATCAATGCATGCTGCCCCACACTTCCCAAGTCTCCGGTAATAATCTTATCATAATCCTCTGGTTTTCTGTTAAAATCCTTTAGATTTTGATAAATAGTATCACAAGCTGCCGGTGCCATACATGCTCCCATATTCAGCGAATCCTTGATTCCATAATCCACAATTTTTCCTGTGGTGATTCCGCTGATTCTCGCTCTAGCATCTGTGCCCTCTTCTCCGCTTAGTATAAATGCACCGCTTCCGGTCACCGTCCACGAAGCGGAAAGTGGCCTCTGGTTACCATACGCTAAGGGAAATCTGAATTCTTTTTCCGCACTGGCATAATGGCTGGAGGTTACACATATAACATGTTCTGCAAATCCTCCTGTGATTGCCATCGTTCCCATGCTTAATGACAATCCGCAGGTGGAACACGCGCCGTACATCCCGATCAAAGGAATATCATAAGATGCAATTCCAAAACTGCTTGCTATCGATTGTCCTAACAAATCACCGGCAAAAATATATCTGATTTCTTCCTTTTTCATCCCTGCTTTTCCAAGGGCTAAGTATACCGCATCTTTTTGTAAACTGCTTTCTGCTTCTTCCCATGACTCACATCCAAACATATCATCCTGGCCTATCATATCAAATAGTTCCGCTAATGGTCCCTGTCCCTCTTTTGTACCTACCACACTGGCGCTGTTTCTTATATATACCGGCCTGTTGATTTCTATGCTCTGTTTTCCCATCATAAAAAATCCGCTTTTTTCCTGACTCATATTATACCCACACTTTCTGGTTTTCTTGTTTGTATAATATTATCCGAAAAAAACGGAAAACTTATTCATATTTATTACGATCATTTTATTTACGGACAATACCATGCTCCAATAAAAATTGTTTCCATATTGCATAGTACTGTGCTTTTAAATGAATATCATCCGTTGTATATTCACTATTTAAATTACCCTCTTCGTCACATACCACTTCATTGACATCAAGATAGAAGATGCTTTTTTGATCCGCCAATTGTTTAATGGCTTCATTTCTGTCATTGATGTTCGTATTATTAAAAATAGGGTCCTCTTCATTCTTGGTTCCTGCCACACGCATGACACCCTCTACAAAAATGACTGCATCCGGTTGTAACTCCTGCAGTTTTCCCACAACCGTCTCATACTCTTTGATAAAAGTTTCCGTTGTCCCTGTACCCAATTCATTGATACCAAGCATTAAATATACTTTTCCATATTGCTTTTTCTTAAGTGCATCTTCTATGGTTATCTTCTCACCGGTTTCTTCCTCTTTTAAGAAAGTAGAGGTAAATACCTCGTAGATAGTCAAAGATGTCTTGGACAGGAAATCCGCGCGCTCCTCAATACCCCCATATTCAAACAAGCCTACCGTTCTTGAGTCACCGATAAATACCGCATCATTAAAGTAGTCTTCCGTAACTGTTTCAAACTCATAGGTTCTTATGCTTTCAGAAGCCGGCTGTTCTTCCGCCAACACCGGACTGATTTCTTCTATATCTTCTACATTGGGATACACCGATTCAACACGAGAAGCATCCATTTCGTTACCATTCATAGGAAGGTTGAGAGAGCCCGATACCGCCTCTACCATCTGATCAAGATGAAGCATATCCCAAGGATAATCTCCCTTACCAAACCCCTCCATCGTAAGTGATAGAAAAGGCGTACTGATGAAGTTAAACTTATAATCTTTGTATATGGATGTTTTCCCTATGATGCCTATCAGGGTAAATATAATCCCACTGATTATAATAAGCATAAAAACAGGGCATTGTTTTATCCGATTCATATTCATTCATGCCTTTCTAAAATTTAAAATATGCAAATGGGTTATTTCCCATTCTTACCGTGCAATATACGGAAAGCCAGAAAACAAGAACCATTCCTACCACTACCACCGGGTTTTTCCTATGTTTTTCAATGAAACCATACACAGCCGGTATACACCAAACGACACCTACTATCAAATAGGGAGAATACATGCCTAGATATTTTATGATATCCTGTGAATTCACCGCAATTCCCTGACTGCCTATAAACGGAAACATCCTGCCTAAATAAATACCCAGTTGACCGATATCCGTTATGAAAAATAATACCCATGTAACAGGAATCACGATAAGTACATAGATTCTTCCTAAGATTGAGTATTTTTTAAGCCATTTTCCAATCAATAACTTCTCAAACACAATCAAACAGAATAAAACGACTCCCCATATGATGAAGTTAATACTGCCCCCATGCCAAATTGCGGTCAGCAGCCATACCACCAGAAGATTTCTTACCGTTTTCAAAGTCCCCGCCCGGCTGCCTCCCAGCGGTATGTATACATAATCTCTAAAAAAGCTTCCCAGTGTGATATGCCAACGTCTCCAGAATTCACTGATACTTCTGGATGCATAAGGGTGATTAAAGTTTTTTATAAATGAAAGGCCAAGCATCACACACAATCCCGATGCCATAAGGGAATAGCCCCAAAAATCAAAATACAGCTGCATGGAATAAGAGACTGCACCCAACCATGCCAGAGGTGTGGATATACTCTCGTATCCAATCGTCTTTATTTCATTTCCAAGCATGGAAAGCCTATCTGCCAGAAGCACCTTCGTACCTAAACCAAGGATAAAATATTGCAGCCCTTCTTCAAAGTTCTTCCAGGAATAGATCCTTTTTTCTAACGTGAAATCACCCTCGCCATAACGCATAATCGGCCCGGATACAATTTGCGGAAACATCATAAAGTAAACAGCAGTACGCTTAAAGGTGGGAATGCCTTTAATGGTTCCTCTATATACATCAATCTGAAAGGATATCATCTTAAAGGTATAAAAGCTAAGACCTAAGGGCAGTAATGCGCTTCCCCCAAAGGCTCCTAGAATTTTAAACATAACTAACAGCCCTACGTCTAGCAGTAGGGCTGCAATCCACCAATTTCTTTTCGCCAACATATAATTCAACCATACCGATGCCAACAGCAACAGTATGAAGTAGGGTTCCCCCACGGCATAAAATACGATACTTCCAAATAGTAAAGTAGTATTTCTATATTTCTGCGGTGTTATATAATAAACAGCTAAGAAAATCGGCAAAAATCGAAACAGAAATTCTATCCCGGAAAATACTACCATTTTTCTCAATCCTTACTTTTTTATTTTTAACCATTATTATTGTAACATCACATCATTTCAATCTCAAGATAAAAAATATATATTTACATTGATTTTTCTCTTTGAACCAGTACCATTGCCGATATTCCGTCAACAATAACAGCTTCTTCTGCCTGACCTAATACTGTTGTTCCTGCATTTTCTCCATCAATATAGATATCCCATTTCCCTTTGGGAATCTTAATTGTTACCTTTTCTTTATTTGCATTATAGATAATAAAAAGTGACTCTGCATTTTTAGTATTAGAATTTCCTCTTAATGTATAAGCAACTACATTTTTCGGAACCTCTTTTTGGAAATATAAACTCTCTTGTATCTCCCGCGTAGTCGCTAAACGTAATAAATCATGTTCTTTTCTAAACTGAATCAGTCCCTTGTAGTATTCATATACATCCAGTACCTTCCCTTTTTTATCCCATTTAATACAATTGGTAAAGTCCGGTGCCTGAAAACTATTGGAATCATAGTAACCCTTCACCGTTGCTGATGGTTTGCTTCTGAGCATTTCTTCCCCTGCCTGTAAGAAAGGAACGCCCTGGGAAGTAAACACAATAGCTGCTCCTAATTTATTCATCTTAATGCGGTCTTCCCTACTATCCTGTGCATTGGTTATGCTGAGTTTATCCCATAAGGTCAGATTGTCATGGCAGGACAGATAATTAATCGTCTGGGAAGGAGAGCTTGCCCAAAACGCAGATGCCTTGGCATGACCGGTATAATCCGTCTGTTCATTTTCCGTGCTGCCCACAACGCATATCTTAACACTATTCTCCATATCCGGCTTCCCACTGATATATCCTTGATCCAATGCCTCAAAAACATGGCCCTTAAGCGAATCTCTAATATCATCACTGAATGAGCCTACCCCTTTTAAAGAACGGGTGGCTTTTTTCATGGCTCTTTTGGATTCCGCAAGTGGTGAGTCACCGCTTGTCCATCCTTCACCATACATCATAATAGTAGGATCAACTTGATCCAGTGCTGCCCGGATTGCCTTCATTGTCTTTATATCATGGATTCCCATAAGGTCAAAACGAAAACCATCGATATGATATTCCGTCGCCCAGTAAACCACAGAATCCACCATATATTTTCTCATCATAGCACGTTCGGAAGCCGTTTCATTGCCGCATCCTGAGGCATTGGAATAGGTGTCACCATGCTTTCGATAATAATAATCCGGAACTGTTTTCTGGAAATTAGAATTCTCTATATCAAAGGTATGATTGTAAACCACATCCATAATTACACGAATATTGTTGCTATGTAAGGTCTGAATTAACTGCTTATATTCCTTAATACGCACCGTCCCATCAAAGGGATTCAGGCTATATGACCCCTCCGGAACATTATAATTTTTGGGATCATATCCCCAATTAAACTGCGGCGTATCCAATTGTGACTCATCAACAGTGGCATAGTCATAAACCGGAAGAAGCTGTACATGGGTAATACCAAGATCTTTGATATGATCCAATCCGGTAGAAAGTCCTTCTGAGTTCACCGTACCGCTTTCTGTTAATCCCAGAAATTTCCCTACATTCTGTATCCCCGAACTGGAATCAGAAGATAAATCTCTGATATGTAGCTCATAAATTACCGCATCGGTAGGTTTTATAAAATCAGGACGCTTATCATCAGCAAAACCTTCCGGATTTGTAACCTCCATATCCAGAATCATTCCCCTGTCTCCGTTTACCCCTGCGCTTTTTGCATAAAGGTCCACGGCCTCTCTTGTTATGCCATCTACGGTTACGCTGTATGTATAATATTTTCCATTTAAATCCCCAGTCTTTTCGTAAAACCAAGTACCCTTCCTATCCTTTTTCATGGGAATTGTCTGTAATAAAGTATTCCCATCTCCCTTTTCATATAAGTTCAATGAAACATTGGAAGCCGTTGGTGCCCAGAGACGGAATCTTGTACATTCCTTTGTATAAACAGCTCCTAAGTCTCCTCCATCATAAGAAAACAACTTACTAAAAAATATATAATTACGTATATTTGCTTTCAAGGCTTTCTCCTTATTAATTTTTATTTCATTATATCACGAGAATATAAAAAATAGTAAAACATTACGAAATATTCCGAAATGTTTTACTATTTTAATTAAAGTTAGTATTTAATTTATATAATCTGAAATGTTTTCAACAGCCAATATCCTAAACCGAGTACCCAGCTTGTGAATATTCCGTACAGAATAACCGGTCCGGCTATGGTAAATATCTTACATCCTATTCCTAGTACTTGTCCTTCCCGTTTGAATTCAATTGCCGGAGCAGCTACGGAATTGGCAAATCCTGTAATCGGCACTAATGCTCCAGCACCCCCGAACTTAACAATTGAAGGGTATATATTGAATCCTGTTAAAACCACACTTGCCAGGATCAATAACAGGGAACACCAACTGCCTGCTATTTCCTTTTCCATCCCCAACGTATTGGTACAGTAGTTGAGAATAAACTGCCCTATGACACAAATAATACCGCCTACCAAAAATGCTTTGACCATTTGTATCCAAATATTATGTGCCGGGGTCATTTCTTTCACATAATCCTGATACTCCTGTTTTCTCTGTTCATCCATAAAAGAACCTCTCTTAAATATATAATTTTCATTTTATAAATTACAGTATATGGAATACAGCGAGATTTATACATCACATTCCTCCGTATAAAAACACAGCTTGGGTAAAATATATCAGGCTGCCAAAGGCTTTTCCCAGCGCCATCCCAAGCACCACTATCCCAAGTCCATGTCTAAAGCCGATTCTCCTCGTAAAAATAGGGATGGAATTGAGCATTTCTGCAATCGCAAGAGCAAGACAGCCTACAAACATACCCGAGAAAACACCGAATAAAATCAATATTATTGTTCCAATTACATACCAAATGGCATCTGTATCTGCCTTTCCAAAGATTTGATTACGGATGATATAATTACCAAATCTACTATATCTCTCATATATACTTAGGAAAGAGCCTAATATCGTACCGAATATTACCGCTTCTTCGAATACAAATACTTTTCTGCTGACATGCATTTTTCCTGCAAAACGAGGAATCAATCCAACGGCAACTAACACCGTAAAAACACCTCCCGCAGCCAGCATCCCAAAGCTTAATCCGACAAAAGCCAAAAATATCTGTCTAAGATACATCAATGGTCTTGCCCTCCCTGTCTGCGGTTTCTACAAGAGCGTCATTTACCTCTCTTTCATAGTTTCGCATCTCCACTTCAATGGGAGTCGGGTCCTTTGTTATTCTGCGCCCACCGATATGATTGAAGAAGATGATGATTCCCAGAGCCAGCCCAATAGAATAAGACAATTCCAGAATTGAATAGTTTGCTGAAGGCACTCCCATCACCAACTCATAAACTTTACCGAATACTTTATTAATTCCGATATCATTATGGAAGGCCATAATTGTAAAAGCCGTACCAAAAAAACTGATACCGGATACGAATATTACTTTAAGTAGCTGTATGCCCCCCTTATGTTTATTCACATTGATTCGTTCTACCAGAGTATCCATTTCCCCGATGTTGCTTACCGTTACGTTAGGGCAGACCTTCTGAATTAATTCTATCATTTTCAAAACGCTGAAAACCTGACGTTTCTTATCCTTTTCACCGAAGCTATATAACTTTATTGCTTTAACTTTTGCTGTGATATAGGAATCCGCGCAATATATTTTTGCTACATCTTTTAGAAATACTTCATCTGTGGTAACTTCCTTGCTGCGTTCCGCTTTCAAATAAAGAGTCTCTCCAGGCATATCTTTACCCTCTGTCCATTCTTAATCATTACCCTTTATTATGACTCAGAAATTATAGATTATGCATACGTAATCCCTTTACGTATTTTATATAAGACTTTCTCTCATTTGAATTAATATTCTTTTTTCCATACGGCTCACCTGAACCTGGCTGATTCCCAGCCTCTTTGCAACCTCTACCTGAGTCTTATCTTGAAAGTAGCGAAGCTTTATGAGCTTACGTTCTTCCTCTTTCAGCTCACCGAGAAGCTGTTCCAGCATCATATGATTTAATAACTTCTCATTATCATCCCGTTTCTCCGGAAGCTTGTCCACCAAATATATCTCATTTCCCTCTGATTGATATACTGATTTATAAATAGATTCTACTTCCACATTGGCCTCCATAGCCATTACAATATCTTCTCTGGATAACTCCGTAGCCACTGAAATCTCTTCTAAGGTCGCATCTCTGCCCCGTTCATGGGCAATCCGCTCTGCCGCTTGCTTTATCTTCCATCCGTTCTCTTTCAGGGTGCGGCTGACTTTCACCATTCCATCATCACGTAAAAAACGTTTGATTTCTCCGCTAATCATCGGTACCGCATAGGTTGAAAACTTAACTTCAAAAGTCAGATCAAATTTATCAATCGCTTTCATCAGCCCAATGCTTCCGATTTGAAATAAATCCTCCGCATCGTATCCTCTTCCCAGGAAACGTTTTACAATATGATGAACCAGCCCCAGATTTTTTTCTATCAGTACCTCTCTCGCATCTTTATCACCTGCTTGTGATCTGGCAATCAGTACTGCAACTTCATCCATAAGCTACTCCTCATCCTCTATCCACGATGTGCACCCAATCTTCTTCTTCATCTGCACAATTGTTCCTTCTCCTATTGTCGAGCTCACTTCCAGATCGTCCATGAACGCTTCCATAAAAGGAAAACCCATTCCTGAACGATTCAGCTCCGGCTTTGTGGTGTAAAGAGGCTCCATTGCCTTCTCTATGTCTTCAATACCCTTACCCTTATCTATGATATCTATATGTAAAACATCCGTTTCAATCTCACAGTGTATCGTAACTTTTCCATTCTCTATCCCGTCATATCCATGGATAATTGCATTGGTCACTGCCTCCGAAACTGCTGTTTTTACATCTGATATTTCTTCTAAGGTTGGGTCAAGGGATGATATAAATGCCGCTACAGCCACCCTCGCAAAGGCCTCATTTGCCGAAACAGCATCAAATTCCATCTTCATTACATTTTTCATTTTGTTCCTCCTAGTCCATAATTTCCACTATTTTACTTAATCCTGATATCATTAAAAGATGCCTGATTCTGCTATCCGCATTAATTGCAAATACTTTTCCGCCAAAACAAGCGATTTTTTTATATCTCCCCATAATAATTCCTATTCCGGAACTATCCATAAATTTGGTACCCTCAAAATCAAAAACAACATTACTCACTTTAGCTTGTATAATAAACCGGTCGGCACTTTCACTTATGTATGATGATTGGTGATGATCGATTTCCTCCGGCATTTTTACCATTAGATAGTTATCTATCACTTTGAAATTCTCTTCCATGCACTTCTCCTTTCTTTTCTTTGTAAACGACATTATGATATTTATATATAAATAAATAGTATGTCCGCTTTTTTAATTTTTATTCATTAAACTTGATGATATTAGCAGTATAAAAGAGGACATAATTGCTTATGTCCTCTTTTGTATTATACTTCATATTAAATATTCAATTATTTAAGGATTGGCATTGTTGATCTCTGCGAGATAAACTTCCGATCTGTTTGACTTCTCTGTGCCCGGGAACAACCGGATTACTTCAGCATACGCTTCCTTGGCCTTATCATTATTACCGTTGCGTCTATAGCAATTTGCCAGATAGAACAGGGCATCTCCATTGGTCTCATCATACTGGTAAGCCTTGGCTAGTTTTGGTATTGCACTTGCATACTTCTCTTGTCTGTAATCGGCATATCCTTCATCATAATAAGCTTTCGCCAACTGAGGGCCTACAAGGGCTGTCAATGTTTCATACAAGGAAGTAAAGGAGTCAGAAGCCGATGTACCCAAAGTTTCTAAGTCAATTTCATCTAAATATCCTGATATCGTTGTAATATCTGAGGCATCCGCAAGATACGTACTTGCTGCCATCAGTAGTTTGTCCGTAGCCTGCAAAGCACCATCTGTTCCAATATAACCTTCCAAATCTTCCTGCAGCTTCTCATTGGTTTCTGTCAGATTTGAAATATGCTGCTCCATCTCATCAATGGTCGCTGTCTTTGCATCTGATTGTTCACTGACTACTCTAAGCTCATCATTTATGGTTGATTTCGCCGATTGAATTCTGGCCGGCAATATTAGAAAACATGCAATTGCAATGCCAATTACCAAACCGATTCCAATATTTACAACGGAAGATACACCCCGGGATTCCTTTATATTGACAGGCTGAATAATTGTCTCATTACCACTTTGGTATTTGATTGCATCTCTGTTTTGACTTTTCTTTTTAGAGGATGCCTTCACGCCTTCTTCCGGAACGAGCATATGCTCAACTTCCTTCATATAACGCATAGTGGTTGTATTATTTGTATCAATCTGATTGCACTTCACCAGTTCTTTTCTGGCTCTCTCCCACTCTTCCGTATTGATATACAAAAGAGCAAGAAGTTGATGTGCTCTAACGAATTTGGGATTTAAGGACAGCACCTTTTTCAATTGAATGACTGCCAGATCAGTGCTCTCCTGCTTACAGTAAAGCAGTGCCTGATTATACTTTTTAATCGTCTGGTTTATGGAATCCAGTCTCGCCTGATTCGTTTGTATCATATCGATATAATCATCTGCAATATTCTTCTTGGGACGCAGATTCTTACTGATAACCCACTCACTCAGTGCAGCTACCACCTCGCCCATCTCAAAATAAACAAGACCAAGGAGGTTCCTTGCCTCTATATTATGTTTATTAAACTTTAAACTCTGCCTTAAACTGATGATTGCACCGGTTAAGTCCCTTACTCCTGCTTTCTCCAAACCATTGTTGTAAAAACGGTTGGAGGCACTTATAATTCTCTTATATATGGACACATCAATACCACAACTGGTACAAAAATCATGCTCCGACAAACGGCAGCCACAATTATAACATATCATGTTGCCACCCCTATTCCTCTTCCTTCTGATTCTTCATTCCGTTAATTCTTATCGAATCATTCGCTACTGTCTCATTGCTTACATCTTGTATCATTTTTACAAATATATCTGCCATATCAGTTAAATCCTGATTATAAATTGCTTCTTCCGCATCCTCCACTTCCAGACTGGGATGGAACTTCTTCAATTCTTCCTCGAAATTAATCATCAGTTCTCCTCCTTAACAGTGCCTTTATCTCTCCTACTAAATATAGGGAACCGGCTATATATATATAATCTTGTTCTTTTTTCTTCTTCAGCAGAAATTGAAACGCTTCTTCCGTACTATGAAAAAAACAGCATTTGTTTCCTGTGTAATGTTCCAATAACCTATATACTTCCTGCATATCTGCTGCTCGTATATTGTCAAGTGCAGCTACCGCAATATAATCGAATAAGGCAGCTTGTCCTATGCTTCTTATCATGGATTCATATTCTTTATCTGCAACCACTGAAAACAAAAGATAATGCCTTCCTCTACAGAAATCTGCCTCTACCGTCTGTAGAAAAGCACTGATTCCATCTTCATTATGAGCCCCGTCTACAAACACTTCCGGCAGGATCTCTTCCATTCTGCCTTCCCATGTGGTATTCAAAATGCCCCGAATTATCTGCTCCGATGTAATCCTGCTGCCTTCCAGCACCTCAATACACCTTACTGCTATCGCCGCATTTTCCACTTGATATAAGGCTTTTGTTGCCACAGTAAGCCTAATATAATCATAATAACGAGAATGCAAGGAAAAAGCAATGTTTTTATTTGTTAAATTAACATTAAAATAGTCCTTTTGCCCTACCGAAAACACTTGATTTCCTAGCATTTTCGCTCTTTTTTGAATCACCTCAGATGCTTCGTTTCTTTTATCGCAATAAACGACGGGGACTCCGGGCTTTATAATTCCGGCCTTTTCTCCTGCAATCTCTTCAATCGTATTCCCCAGATACTCCATATGATCCAGTCCGATTTCCGTAATAACGGTAAGTGCAGGATTCCGAATGGCATTTGTCGCATCTAGCCTTCCTCCCAGCCCTGTTTCCAGAATGATATAATCTACCTTTTGCTCCTTAAATATAAGCATAGCCATTAAAAATAAAAACTCGAAAAAGGTAGGATGATATTTGCTATCCAGCTCATCCATAACTCTATCAAATGCTTCTGCAAAAACTGCTTCCTCCACCGGTTCTCCGTCTATGCGGATACGTTCTCTCATTTCCACAAGATGGGGAGAGCAAAACATTCCCACCTTATATCCTGCCTCACTCAAAACAGAACACAAGTAGGCACAAACGGAGCCTTTACCGTTTGTGCCTGCTACATGTACTATTTTCTTCTTATCCTCCGGATTGCCAAGAATATCTAAAAAGCGTCTGGTATCTTCCACTGTATTCTTTGTGGTAAATTTGGGTACTTCCAAAAGATACGCCTCAGCTTCTAAATAACGAGCTTTTTTATCTAATAATAACATTGCTGTCCATCTTTCCATCCACTCATATAAGTATATAGTAACCCTAGTCCATCAGTTGTTGCAAGCGTATCCTTACCTGTTCCATCATCTGTGTATACGTTTCCAGTTTTTCTTTCTCTTCGGCTATTTTGGCTTCCGGCGCTTTGGAAATAAATCTCTCATTATTAAGCATTCCATTTACACGGGAAAGCTCACCCTCCAGGCGCTTCTCTTCCTTCTGCAGACGCTCGATTTCCTGACTAATATCCACCAGTTCCGCAAAAGGAATATATAAAACTGCATTGGGTATCACAACAGAAACCGCATCCTCCTCAATCCCTAGTTTATCCTTTTGAATTACTATTTCAGAAGCATAAGCCAGTGATGCGAAAAACAATCTGCCCTCGTTAAATGTATCAAGTATATGAGCATTCTCACTTACTACATAGACCTTCGCCTTTCTGCTTGGTGCTACGTTCATCTGTGTTCTCACATTACGGATTCCGCGTACCGCCTCTTTTATGGTCTCTATCTCTTTTTCCTCTTTGCTAAAGTTCCAGTCCACCTGATAAACCGGCCATGAAGATATCATAATAGATTCTTCTTCCGACTGTAGGGAACAGAATATTTCTTCCGATATAAACGGCATAAAGGGATGAAGTAATTTAAGTGCATTAAGCAGTACCGTTTTCAATGTGAAAAGTGCTGCATTCTGACTATCTATATCATCGGTACTATAAAGCCTTGGCTTAACCATTTCTATATACCAGTCACAGAATTCATCCCATATAAAATCGTATACTTTCTGTACCGCTATACCCAACTCATAATGCTCCATGTTCTCTGTTACTTCTTTTGTTAATTGATTTAACTTGGATAATATCCAACGATCCACCGGCTCTAATGTATCCGGTGTTACTCCCTCGGTATGTTTGCCTTCCATATTCATCATAATAAAACGGGAAGCGTTCCACACTTTGTTGGCAAAGTTACGGCTGGATTCCACTCTTTCATAGTAAAAACGCATATCATTACCGGGTGCGTTACCTGTAATTAAGGTCAGTCTAAGAGCATCGGCACCGTATTGTTCAATGATTTCCAGTGGGTCGATTCCGTTGCCCAGAGATTTACTCATCTTACGCCCTTTGTCATCTCTTACAAGCCCATGAAACAGCACGGTATGAAATGGTTTCTCGCCCATTTGCTCAAAGCCTGAGAATATCATACGGATTACCCAGAAGAAGATAATATCATATCCCGTTACAAGCACATCCGTCGGATAAAAATAATCAAGATCTTCTGTTTTCTCCGGCCAGCCAAGTGTGGAGAATGGCCAAAGCGCGGAAGAAAACCATGTATCCAGTGTATCCGGATCCTGTGTCAAATCCTTGCTTCCACATTTAGTACAGGCTCCCGGTTTTTCCTTTGCCACAATAATCTCACCGCATGTATCACAATAATAGGCCGGTATTCTATGTCCCCACCATAATTGTCTGCTGATGCACCAGTCACGGATATTATCTGTCCAGTTAAAATAAATCTTCTCCATGCGTTCCGGCACCAGCTTAATATCCCCGCTTTTTACCGAATCTATTGCAGGTTTGATTAATTCATCCATCTTAACAAACCACTGCTTCTTGATTAGGGGCTCGATGGTTGTATTGCACCTATCATGGGTACCAACATTATGGGTATAGTCTTCAATCCTAACAAGCAGACCCAACTCCTCTAAGTCCTTAACAATTGCAGCACGGGCTTCGTAACGCTCCATTCCCACATACTGACCGCCATTTGCATTAATGGTGGCATCGTCTTTCATAATGTTGATTTCCGGCAGATTGTGCCTCTTGCCCACTTCAAAATCATTGGGGTCATGAGCGGGTGTTATCTTTACCACACCGGTACCAAACTCCACATCTACATAGGAATCCGCTACAATCGGAATCTCTCTGTTGATTAACGGAAGATTAACCTTTCTTCCTATTAAATGCTTGTATCTATCATCCTCCGGATTCACAGCCACAGCCGTATCACCTAGCATAGTCTCAGGTCGAGTTGTGGCAAATTCCAAGAATTCGGTAGTGCTGATCTGTCCATTCTCATCAATGAGGGGGTATTTGATGTGCCAAAGATGCCCTGCCTGCTCTTCATGTTCCACTTCTGCGTCAGAGATTGATGTATTACAAACCGGACACCAGTTAATGATTCTGCTGCCTTTGTATATCCATCCCTTTTCATGCATCTTACAAAAGACCTCTGTTACTGCCTGATTGCAGCCTTCATCCATTGTAAAACGTTCCCTGTCCCAATCACAGGAGGAACCTAACTTCTTGAGTTGTTCAATAATTCTACCGCCGTATTCTTCCTTCCACTTCCATGCCTCTTTCAGAAAGCCCTCCCGGCCTAAATCATTCTTATCGATTCCTTCTTCCTTCAACTTCTCAATAATCTTAACTTCCGTTGCAATGGAAGCGTGATCTGTACCCGGCTGCCAGAGCGCATTGTAGCCCTGCATCCTTTTAAAACGTATTAATATATCCTGCATCGTATTATCAAGAGCATGACCCATGTGAAGCTGTCCGGTAATATTCGGAGGTGGGATAACGATTGTAAACGGTTTCTTACTCCTGTCTACTTCCGCATGAAAGTACTTCTTATCCATCCACTTCTGATATAATCTGTCCTCCATCCCCTTAGGATCATAGGTCTTAGTTAATTCTTTACTCATCTTAATTACCATGCCTTTCATACATTTCTGTAATTTATTTTTATACTTTGAATAAAAATCGCCCTCTACTGATCATAGACCAGTAAAGGGCGTAAGTTACGCGGTACCACCTTTATTTCTCGCTTAATCATTCCAAAAGATAACAAATGCTATCTACTTAGAATCAACCTGTTAACGGGGATCAATCGTGAAAACCTACTGAGCTTCCGATATGACTTGTTATCATCATATGTTACTGCTGTTTGGCATTCCGGTTCCAAAGCTACCTTCCGTATCTCTTTCTTTAAGCAATCTTTCAGCCGATGAATTGCTCTCTCTATTAAGAGATGATACGTACTCCTCTTTGTCATTACCTTTATTGATATATGAACTAAATATATCCAAATGGGAAAAGTTTGTCAAGAGCAAATTCTTTCTGCACTTGGAATCCCAGCCTCAAACGCTATCAATATGTTTTATAAGCAAATAATTCTTCAAAGAGGTCTTCCGTTCGAAGTCAAGATACCCTCTTCTCGTCCTATGGACATGAGCGCATTATCTGAAGCAGAATTAAACGCAGAACTGGAGAAAGGATATGCGGACATAAAAGCAGGTCGCACGAAGCCAGCGAAAAAAGTCTTTTCCGACATACGCAGGGATTATAAGGTCAACTGAATCGACTGGAAAAAAGCATCATGGAGCTTGTCAAAATGCCAGAGTGCTTCCGTCAATATGAAAACGAGCCGTGGCATAGTCGTGGGCTTCACATTATGCCAGTCGACAACTACTGTGTACTATACATTCCGGATAAGGAAAAAGCAGTTGTCACCGTCACCCGTGTCATATATGGTGGACGTGATATTGATTCGCAGCTTAATAAGTACACGAAAATATAACTGAATAGTATTTCATAAGCATATATCAGTGGCAAAGCTGTTAAATCTCGACCCCGGTAATACAGAACTGCTACTTTCATAGGAAATGCTTTTTCCCATATTAGGAAAATCAGCCGCCCATGCCGCATCTGCCACAAACAAGATTATGAGCACAAGGCAGACAAGTTCTAAACCCTTTCTTCCACCCTCTCTCCTCCATAGCTTACGAAACAGCATTTTAAAATATGGAATCACATAGCAGACCATAAGCCAACCTGCAAGTCCAAACAGTAAGCTTCCCCACAAGCAGATTCTTCCACTGATATTCAGAAAATCATTGCTATAATCCCACCAACGTATTCCCCATACCCTTTCCAGAAAATAACTTGTCAAATATTCCAGTACCGAACAGATTAGCATGGAAAAAAAGAAGACCCTTACCGGCTTCTGCTCATATTTTCTAAGCAATATAGCAAGCAGGATTCCACCACTCCCATATAATGGAAGCCAAGGTCCAATCAGGATTCCCCGGTTGATAAATTCGCCGTCTCTTACGATATAAATCAGAACTTCCCATATCCAACCGATGAAGGATATTATAAAAAATAAGGGCACATAGAAGAAGAATCCGTAAATCTTACTGTCTCTTTGCTTGATTAAGTGATTGTATTTGATCATATTTTTTCCTTTATCCGAAGCAATTTTCTATTATTTTATAGTATTTCCCACAAATAATAAATTACACTAAAGGTAAAGGTTATTTTAAATATGCCCTTCAAGTGGATTGGTCTAAAAGATTTAAAATGGTACTTTTCACAATGCCAAATCGTTGTATAATATAATTCATATATTTTGAAATGCGCTAAACAGCGCGGAAATGAGGAACCTTATGAGAAATGAACGTATTCAAAAATTAGTATTGACCGGTCTGATGGCAGCCTTATCTTATGTTGTCTTTACCTTTCTACAGATTAAGATAACATTACCAGGCGGTGATGCCACATCCATTCATCTTGGGAATGCAGTATGTGTGCTTGGCGCCTTGCTGCTTGGCGGTGCATATGGCGGGCTTGGAGGTGCCATCGGTATGACAATCGGCGACTTGATGGATCCAATCTACGTTGTATATGCCCCTAAAACTTTTCTGCTCAAATTATGCATCGGATTAATTACCGGTGTTATCGCTCACAAACTGGGGAAAATATCTGTGGAAAAGGATACCAAAAAAGTTTTAAAGTGGACCATTGCAGCAGCCGCAGGCGGTCTGCTTTTCAACGTCGTCTTTGATCCATTGATTGGTTATTTCTATAAGCTGCTAATACTCGGAAAACCCGCGGCCGACATTACGCTGGCCTGGAACATTGCTTCCACCTCCATCAATGCTGTCACATCGACGATAGTATCGGTTGCCGTATATATGGCGTTAAGACCGGCTCTTAAAAAGTCAGGAATGTTTTATTCAATAGAAAAGTAGTTTATAATATAAAGGTAGTCAGGAAAAACGCAATTTCCCGACTACCCATATTCTTATTCCGTTACCTCTACAACACCTTCATCCTTTACTGCAATACTCATTCCATCCTTAACATAGCTCAGGAATTCTTCTCCCAGTGAATCCACCACCGGCATATTTACATTCTCCAGCCACACATCAGCCAGAATTGCTCCGGCTCCGGCCAGCGAATCAATTGGCTCTGAAAACAACATACAAGCCGGCTGCCGTTTCATTGAACAGGCACAATAAAGTACAAGTCCACCGGTCGTAGACCCGATGGTTCGGGGCAGACAAAGTGCTTGCCCGGCCATTGCTTTCCCGTATAAACCGGGGTTATTCTGGTCGCCGCAGGTCGCCTTCTTATCACCAAACTGTAGGGCTTTCTGAAACGAAGCCAGAGTATTTAAACCATCATGAGACACAAGGGCCGGTGCCGTAATATTTCCCCGCGTAACAACTCTTCCCTGAAAACTTTTCATCATATTAACCATGCCTTTCTATAACCTGCAACATTTGTGCCGCAGGCGCAAATATGCAACAAAATTTTATTTTGTGTGAGATTTAGTTATTCTTAGGTGACGTTCTTTGGCACCTTAGAATTTCTTCTCACACTAACCTTTGGTTATCTGCTCCAGAATCTCCGCATCGGTATAATATCTGGCACTTGTATAGGTGCGCAGCTTATTGCTGGAGGTAATAACCGGCATACTGGTACTTAAGGGGTTATTCATATACATCAGCGGGCAGATAGAAGAAACTATTACGCCGGTCTTTTTTAACCTTTCACCATAGTCGCTATCGGCAAACTTTTTCAGTACCGCCGGGGCCGCTGTAAATACTGTCGGTATTACTACTTTGGTATTGTTCGCAGCAGCTAATCCCTGCTCCACTTTTTCAGTCCAATCCATAAGCTGATTCAGACTCATATGGGGACAACCCATAAAGCATAATTTTGGTTTAACATTTTTATTCTTCCAGACAACCGGATAGCTATCATAGACACGCTGCAGTTCCGCATCATCAATGACATATACCTGCGGTTCATCTCGCAGCAGGTTCCGCTCCTGCCGCACTGCCTCGGGTGTTATTCCCTGCACATGGAACAGACCAACCGCTCCGTTAGATGCCGTAGCTGCTCCGAAATCCTTCAAGTATGTCTTAGCCTCATCATCCAGTGTGCCAAGCCACTTGTCCAGACCCACAATATAAGGCACATCTTCCATCACCTTCATCCCAATTGCCGAACCTAAAAGCTGTGCTTCCGGCTTCTTTGTGGTTTTAATTTCTACTATCCAATCCGCCTTACGTCCATCGTCGGTCAACAATCCAAAGTTGGGAACGCAGCCCACGATTCCGCCCATCAAATCGATAATACCGGAATTGCGGTTGCACCTGGCACCAAGAACAGAATTGGCATAGACAACAGCCGAAGATTCCGACCAGGAAAGAATATCTCCTTGCTTCGGCGTATTCCCTACCTCATCCATATAGCAGGTACAGGTAAAAGCATCTTCATCCATTAAACCCAGCTTAATCAACTGTTCCTCATAGTAATCCTGCTTGCTGTACATAAAGCGGTTAAAGACAATATTCTGGAGAAAAGAACTTGGTACATTCTTATCCAGTGGCCTTGGATCAGCAGAAAATTGCTGTTCTGACAGACAGTCGGCATCAATCAGCTTCTCCATCAAGTCATAGACTGGGCCCAGCGCCTTAAGGCCAAAAGATGTAACCAGATGATTATATTGGCTGGTAATCGGAACAAGTCCATCCGCTCCGAACAATTCCCCATAGCGAATCATGGTTTCCATTACTTTTGCCATAACCTCACCTTTACTGCCTTTTAGTATTTCTTCTTGCTCCTTTGACAGTATCATTTTATATTTTACCATTCTACCCCTCCTTCCATCAGACCTTCATTGCTGCTTCATAAGCACTCCAAACAACCGTCCTGAGATTCCCAACCTTCTGACAGTCGCCCACCAAATAAGCCTTTTTGCCTTCACTGGGAAGCGGTGTGGAAATATAACCCACCGAACTGATTACTGAATCACAGAGGATTTCCACATCGGTTCCATCCTTGCCCTGACAGATAATCTTATCTTCTTTTACCTCTTTCAACGTTGTTTCCAGATAAACAGGAATCTGATGTAGGGCAAACCATTCGCGCAAATAAGAACTGTTGGCAAGACAGACGCCCTTCTGCGCTACCAGGTCATCCATCATCTCAACGATAATCGGTTTCTTCCCGATCAATGCCAATTCATATGCAATCTCACTACCGGTCAGACCACCACCTATTACAGCTACCACATCACCGACTGCAGCACCGTTTAAATACTCACAAGCCTCAATCATGCGTTCATGTCCAGGCACACTTTTTAAGATTCTGGGGATAGCACCGGTGGCAATAATAACCGGCTCATTGCCAAAATCTACGGTATCTTTTATTTCTTTATCTAAATGAACTTCTATCTTCAACTCTTCCATCTGACGTCTGTACCAGGACAGCAAATCTCTGAGCTTATCCTTATATGATTCGGCACTGGCCGGGATAAATGTCCCGCCTAAGGTTCCATTCTTTTCATAGATAATTGGCTCGTGCCCTCTAAGCTTCAAAACTCTGGCCGCCTCCATACCGCCAATACCGCCGCCGACTATATGTACACGCTTAGATGACGCTGCCTTAGAAATGTAGTGTTTATCCCACTGCATCATCTCGGCATTTACCGCACACCTTGCCAGATGCAGACTATCCGAAAGATCCTGATCATTAGGCACGCCTTTATAGTGACACATATTAAAGCAGCCATTGTGACATAAAATACAAGGGCGAACATCTTCTTCCCGACCTTCAATGACCTTAGTAACCCATTCGGGATCAGCTAAAAACGGTCTTGCAAAACCAGCTCCGTCAATCTTCCCAGCCGCAATCGATTCGGCTGCCGCACCAAGCTCCATCCGTCCGGCGCATACAACCGGTATATCTACAAACTGGCGGATATGTTCAACGTCTTTTATATTACAGTTCTTAGGCATATAAATTGGCGGATGTGCCCAATACCATGCATCATATGTACCATTATCGCAATTGAGCATATCATAACCGGCATCCTGAAGATACTTCACTGCTTTTTCTGATTCCTCCATATCTCTGCCGGCCTCAATGAAATCCTCATCCGGCAATGCACCCATACGGAACCCTTTGGTCATCGAACGAACACTGTATCGCAAAGATACCGGGAAATCTTTCCCACAGGCCTTTTTTATCGCCTGCACAATCTCCACTGCGAAACGATAGCGATTCTCAAAAGACCCGCCATACCGGTCAGTACGTTGATTGACATATTTTAAAGTGAATTGATCAAGCAGGTAGCCTTCGTGAACCGCATGGATTTCCACCCCATCAACCCCTGCCGCCTGAAGCAGTTTCGCTGTTTTAGCAAAGGCATCGACAAATTCTTGAATCTCTTCTACCGTCATCTCACGGGATGGCACCTTATCCGACCAGCGATTCGGAGAGGGGCTTGCGGATGCAGTAATCTTATCCAGATCCATGAATGGTTTTGAGACTACTCTTAAAAACTTATTTGTGTAAAGCATCTCCATCAAATGGCTGATTGTGAACGACCGGCCAAATCCTGCTGTCAACTGTACAAACAACTTGGCACCGGTCTGGTGAAACTCCGGAAGCCATTCCTTTAAATCACGATACATCTTTTCATTTTTATAAAGCCACTGTCCGAACATAGGGTTGTAGACCGGCTGGCACCCCGGTAATACCAGGCCCGCGTTATTCTTTGCCACCTCCATAATAAACTGTGCTCCGGCTTTGTCAAAATGATTCTTTTCCATCCAGCCTAAAAGATTGGTTCCTCCCATTGACGTCAAAACAATGCGGTTCTTAATTTCACAATTTCCGATCCGCCATGGGGTGAATAATGGGGTTAATTTTGAATCCATACTCATATCCTCCTCGCTTGCAGTTTCACGTTATAAAGTCACAAAATCTATGTTTATATTGTAACATACACGAAATTAAGATACTATATACTTTACGGGAAATCGGATACCAATAAAGGTCGTATTCTTGACAAAAATCCCTTGCCATATTACTGACAAGGGATTTTTTATTTATTCTTCCTTATTATATTTCCTCAGGAATAATGAGAGCTGCAATCAAATAGATGATAAACCCGGTACCGAAACCTGCAAAACTAAGTATCAACCAAATGATTCTTACTACGGTAGGATCAATTCCCAAATAATTACCAAGACCTCCGCATACCCCGCATATCATTCGAACATCTCTGGAACGAGTTAATTTTTTATAATTGTTATCCATTCTTTTTTCCTCCTTTAAATTATATTATTTTGTGAATGACACTTGTATTGAGCCCATAGAACATTTTAAAGAGCACTCTTTCAACGCACTATTGTTAACATATTTATCACTTGCTAAAGCACTATATGTCTGAGTACCCACATGGATGCTTCCTGCTGCGCACTCTATATCATAATTAAAATCTCTTTCTTCACCGTTCAGTTTAAGCTGTGCTGATCCCATTCCGCATTCTACATCTAACTCTTGCGTAACATTTCCTTCCACATAAGCGTGCCCCACTCCTACATCCAGATCCATTTCATCTGCATTGACACCGTTTAAGGTAACTTTTCCTGCACCTGTTTCCACTGATAGGTCCCGGCTGGTAATGTTTTCCACACGGATGCTGCCTGCGCCTACTGCGATATCCATTTCATCTGCACTCAAAGTTCCCGCCTCTAAAAGACCAGCTCCTATATTGATCTCCATATTATTAAATTTCATGTCCTTAGGAATATATAAGTACACCGTCTCATTATTTGTTCTCACGTAGTTCTTTTTATTTCCTTCCACATAGATTCTGCCATCAGAAACATAGCATTCGTATTTTCCAGCTCCATCTTTCTTTATCCCAAAGGTATCATGTTCTGATTCATAAATATAAAGTGCCGCACCACCGATATCAATTTGGATTTCCGATACATCCGCCTGTGATATTCCTGTTTCAGTGTAATCCTTTCCTGCCACATGATGCTGATAGAACTTGCCGTCCCTGGTAATTTCTATATCTTTTTCTTCCCAACTGTCCCATTCAATCCAGTTATTCCAATCGTCATCATCATATATATGATTCCAATTATAAGCATAAGCAACCCGGTCTACTACATTCCACCATGGCCCCTTATTTCCCATGGAGTTTACTAATCTCCATCCGCCGGCAAATGCTCCTATTGCACAGATAGAACTTCCGACAAGTATTAATATTAATGAAGTAATCAAACATATCTTCGTAAATCTCTTCATACCTTTTCTCCTCCTTTGCGAAATACCTTATTAAATAACTGTACAATTCCTCTTATCATCCATGGAATTGCTGTTCCGCAAAACCAAACAGTCAGCCAAATAAAGAATAAAGAAAGACCTCCAACTAAAAGACCAGCTCCAATGAGGCATAAACCAGCCAGCGGTAAAGAAAACAATTCCACTACGCCCCAAGCGATTAAAAGTACTGCAACAATGAAAAGTACAAATCCCATCAAAGCGACTGAGATAAAAAGTCCTAACATTCCAGCAAGAATTCCTACGCCGGCACTAAAAATACCGGTTGCCATCCCGATTACAAGGGGAGAAGCAAAAATACATAGTAGAATGATGAGAACAATCATACCTGCTGACATTGGCTTCTTTGTCTCTTTTTTAATCATTTCATTTTTTTCATCTTCTACATAGGGATCTCTATATCCGCTTTCTGTAAATTCTCCGGCAAAGCTATTATCATTTAAACTTTCCCTTATGGTTCTTGCTAATTTCTCTGGCGTTCCTAAAGACTCCAATACTTCCTGTTCATTCTCTACTCCTGCGTCGTTCAGGTAGTCATTATAATATTGTAGTGCTTCTTCTCTCTCGCTTTCTGTAATATCTGAGATGAGCGATTCCAGTTTCTGCATAAATTCCAATCTATTCATATATGATTCCTCCCTCGAACATTCCACTGATTTTCTCGGAATATTTCTTCCATTCTCTCTTGTACAGTTCAAGCTGTACCCTTCCTTTTTCTGTTACCTTATAATATCGCCTGTTTCTTCCGGCACATTCCATGTCATATACTTCCAAACACTCATCCTTTTGCAGTCTTCTGAGGACCGGATATAATGTTGACTCGGATAACTCAATGACCTGCCGTACTTCCTGAGTTATTTTATATCCATAAGTTCCTTCCGGATCCTTGGAAACAACTGCCAGCACAATTGCATCAAGCAGCGCTGCTCCTGTATTAAATACCATATGACTTACTCCTTTCGTAAAGCTTTAAATGTTTTTATAAAATAAATTTTTAATTTCATTATGTTAATAAACACTCCTCTTTTCTTTTTGATTTTGTTTTTTATAATATTATACAGCGTATAGTATCTTTCCTTAATTGATACTATACGCTGTATAATATTGTTTTGTCAATAACTAAAATATAAATTTTTAATAAAATATATAAAATAACTATTATTTACCACGCTCTGCCATTAGCAGCTCTATTTCCTGTTCATTGATGCCTACCATAGCATCTCCCAAATCTTCCGACAATTGGGCAACCAACTTAGCGTCCGTATAATTGGCTACCGTTTGAACAATGGCTGCTGCTCTCTTCTTCGGATTCCCGGATTTAAAAATACCGGAACCTACAAAGACTCCTTCCGCTCCAAGCTGCATCATAAGTGCTGCATCTGCGGGAGTTGCAACCCCTCCTGCTGCAAAGTTAACTACCGGAAGCGTTCCATAGTTATGAACATATTGAATCAAGTCATAAGGCACCTGCAGCTCTTTTGCCGCCTGAAATAACTCATCTTCTCTCATAGCCTTAACCGCTTTCATCTGTGCATTGATCTTCCTCATATGACGGACTGCCTGAATAATATCACCCGTTCCCGCTTCCCCTTTGGTGCGAATCATGGAAGCCCCCTCCGCCACTCTGCGGAGTGCTTCGCCTAAGTCTCTTGCCCCGCAGACAAAAGGTGTGCTAAATTTCGTTTTATCAATATGATATACATCATCTGCCGGGGAGAGCACTTCGCTTTCATCAATATAATCAATATTTATAGCTTCTAATATCTGTGCTTCTACGAAATGCCCGATACGACATTTTGCCATCACCGGAATGGATACGGCTTCCTGTATGCTTTTTATCATCTTGGGATCACTCATTCTGGCAACACCGGAAGCTGCCCTGATATCAGCCGGTATTTTCTCCAATGCCATAACCGCACAAGCTCCTGCTTCCTGAGCTATGTAAGCCTGTTCCGGTGTGGTTACATCCATAATGACTCTGCCTTTAAACGTATTTCCTAATTCTTGATTCTTTATAATCGTCTCATTCATATTATAATTCTCACTTTCTGGATTGGTTGTATACTTGTGTCATTACTATTATATGATTATCTGTACATATTAAAAGAGTCAATATTGATATTTTTAACCATACCAGTTTTTATTAAATATTAGTAAACTTGTATAATATTATTGTCTTTTTGAAATAAATAAGTTACAATATTTACAATGATACGTATAAAACATACTATTATTAAGAAAATTATAAATCGAGGAGATAAGCAATGAAAAAATATGAACGAGCATCATTAGTGGTAGAGGCAGAACAATACGAATTGAATAAAGGAATGGAAGATGGTTTTGAATTGTATGTCAAAGTTGTGACAAACGGCTGGGTCAGCCCGGAAAATCTGATTCAGATCCACAGACCGGACGGTACTGTTGTTTGTCCCTATCTCAAAAACAGACGAGGTGTTATCTTTATCCGTGAAGGCGATTACATTATTTTGGAAGGTGATAATCAAAAGCATGTGTGCGGAGCTGATAAATTCTCCTCACGTTTTCGTCCTCTTGATTAACGAAATCTATAGAAAGGAGATTTTATGGGTTACCTATTAGAATGTTGTGTGGATAGTGTGGAGTCAGCCATAAATGCGAAAAACGGAGGTGCTGACAGGTTGGAGCTTTGCTCCAATTTAATTATAGGAGGCACCACTCCTACTCTTTCATTATATGAACAAGTACGTGAATATGCGAATATCCCAATTCACGTCTTAGTACGTCCGCGCTTTGGGGACTTTTTGTATCATACCCATGAACTGAATCTTATTCTTAAAGAAATCAGTATGTTCCGAGAAGCCGGTGCGGATGGGGTTGTAATCGGATGCCTTGATTCCTATGGCAATATTAATGTAAGCCAGATGAAGGAGCTTATCGCATGTGCCGGTAATATGTCCGTTACCCTTCACCGCGCATTTGATATGTGCAACGATCCCTTTAAGGCATTGGAAGATGCAAAGTTATTAGGTGTCCATACTATTCTAACTTCCGGTCAGCAGTCCTCCTGTCTAAAGGGATTTGATTTATTAAGAGAGTTACAGATACAGGCCGGAGATGATATTACAATTATGGCCGGTGCAGGAGTGGACGAGGCAGCCATTCGTGTCCTTATAGAAGGAACCGAAATTACTGCATTCCATATGTCCGGTAAAAAGATACTGGAAAGTGAAATGCAGTTCCGGAATCCCAACGTCTCAATGGGGCTTCCGGGCATGAGCGAATATCAGATCTGGCAGACTGACCAGAATGAAATCTCTCTAGTCCGGAAGTTATTAGATCAAACTTTTATGCACCCATAATTTAATGAATCTCTTTCTTTTCATAAATGCGGAGGGATAGCATAATAGAAGCAAGGAGAAACGCAATACTGAGCACTGCTGCAATAGCTCCGATATTACTTGCTATAAAATCTATGCCTCCGTTTAGATTTAACTTTGCAAGAATAGAGCTTATCTGTGTCGTCTCATTAAGGAAACTTGCTATATATGAGGAGCCTATCATTAATACAACCATTGATAAGATAAACCACAATCTTCCTTTCTCTACACCCATTTTAAACATAATGGGAAGATTAATACCTAAGAAAAAACAGGGAACAATAATAAGTGGCAGAAGCTCCCACATAAATGTCAATGGTTGAAAGCTCACTCCTGTTACCGTTATAAAGATTATCCTTAATATTCCATATATAATAACACATATAGCACTTCCGCCAATGCCTAATATATATTTGCTTAATACTATCTCTTTTTTTGAATAGGGGAGCATAATCGCATACTTATCCCACTTGCTTCTTTCATCCAACCCCATCACTGTTATCGGCTGCATAGATATAAAAAGTGCTGAAAAAACCGAAAAAAATGAATTACTGCTATTGACAACTCCCATTACTAAATAGATAGCAACAAGAATCATCATAATTTTTGTCTGTTTCCATACGACATATAAATCTTTTATTAGTAAACCTTTCATTTTCTTCCATCTCCCTTCACCATAAACAGAATAATATCCTCAATGGATGCCGTTTCTGCTTTTCTATTATAAGGTATTTTGGATCGATTCACTAAAACATCAATCCCATAATGATTAACACGTTTTCCTTTTATTGCAGCCGGATCTAACTCCATCAATTCTTCTTTTGATACGTGCAGCATCCCGTAAGTTTCTAACAGTCTGTCTTTCTCCTCACAGAGTATAAGTTTCCCTTTATGAAGAAACGCAATATAATCACATAATTTCTCCAAATCACTGACAATGTGGGAGGATATCAGTATGGAATGATTTTCATGTCTTGTGAAATCTAGGAAAATATCCAGTATTTCATCTCTCACAATAGGATCGAGACCACTGGTGGCTTCGTCTAAAATCAACAGCTTTGCGTGGTGGGAAAGTGCCACCGCTATTGCAAGCTTCATTTTCATTCCTCTGGAATAATCTTTGAAAGGCTTTTTATCCGGCAGCCCAAAATCTTTGATGTAGTTAGAATATATCTCCTCATCCCAGTTGCGGTAGGTATTCTTCATAATATTATTTAACTGTTTGGCTGATAAATTTTCCGGAAAACCAGTTTCATCCAGAACAATACCGATTTCTTCTTTTGTCAAATTAAAGTTGTCTTTATTATTTTTGCCAAGTACGATAATTTCACCCTCATCACGAGTAATTGCATTCATAATCAGATTAATCGTTGTGCTTTTACCCGCCCCATTTTCACCAATCAGTCCCATAATACAACCTGACGGTAATGTAAAACTAATATTGTCTAACGTAAAATCATTATATTTTTTTGTTAAATTCCTAATTTCTAATGCATTCATAATAATTTTTCCCTTTCCATAACCTGCTCTTATATTTTCAGCGTTCTGAACATATCTTCCAAATCTTCGTTACTTAATTTACATGCTACAGCCAGTTCTGAAATATTCTGCATATATTCTTCTATTTTCTTTAGGTTCTCTTCACGGATAAGCTCTATATTTTTCTTTGCTACGAAGCATCCCTTAGCCGCTATCGTATATATGAACCCTTCCTTTTCTAGCTCATCATAGGCTCGCTTTGTTGTAATGACACTGATACGCAGATCCTTTGCCAACGCCCGGATAGATGGAAGGGCGTCCCCTTCCTTTAATGATCCTGCTATAATATTATTCTTTATCTGTGTATAGATCTGATCATATATTGGCTGCCCACCTGAATTGCTGATTAGAATATTCAGTTTTATCACCTCTTTTTGCGTCTTTATTTTTTCTATAACTGTATATGCACAGTATATACAGAATGAACACTATTGTCAATATATAAAATAAAATTGGAATATATTTCTATGAAAGGTATCTAAAAACGACGGTTCTTGCGAACCGCCGTTTCATTGTGTAACTAAAATACCTATTCCCAACTACTTCTCCATCTTCCAAAAATAAGCACTATAAGGTGCAAGCGTACTCCCTCCCCCGAAGTCATGCTCTTCCCCTTGAATCAAATCTACTGCCATGCCGCAGCCTGCATCAAAATGAGCGGTAAAGTTTTCGCTATCTGCATTAATCGCTACCAGTACGCGTTCATTCTGTGATTTCCTCTCGAAAATACATTGATTATTTGTCAGTACTACAGAACGGAACCCTCCATAGTTGAGAGCTTCTGAATGTTTCTTTACGGATGCCAGTTTCGATATGAATTCCGAAAGCTCATTAAAAACCGGTTCGTCAAAATACGGGCGCAAAGCCGGATCCCCTTCTTTTTTATCCCCTTTCGCTCCCCATTCGCTGCCATAATATACGCAAGGAATTCCAGGCATCCCAAAACATAATGCATATATAAGAGGCAAATGTTTTTCATTTTCAAGATTACTTGCTATTCTGGTGACATCATGGTTATCCACAAAGGAGAACAAATGCTTATCTTTATAAAGGGACCATTGTTCCGGTCCAAACTGACGAAGCAGGGAATGATTGATTTCAAACATGTTCATACTGTTAAAACTGGAAAAGAGTCCTTTATAACATTCATAATTGGTAGCCGAATGAAGCATCTGGTCATTAACCATCTGATTGTAATCCCCATGAAGCATTTCTCCTATTAAAAAGAAGTCCTTCTTCTTGCTGTCTGTAAACGACCTGAGTCTTTTGACAAACTCATGATCCAGACAATACGCCACATCCAGCCTGAGACCATCAATATCGAAATCATCAATCCATAAATCAATACTTTCAAATATAAGCTGAATTACTTCTTCATTTTTAAGATTCAGCTTAACTAAATCATAATTTCCTTCCCAGCCTTCATACCATAGACCATCGTTGTAATTAGAGTTGCCACCAAGGTCAATATGAAACCAATTCAGGTATTTAGAATTCTCTCTGTTTTTTATTACATCCTGAAATTGATAAAATCCTCTTCCCACATGATTAAATACCCCATCAAGCACAATCCTAATCTGATTCTCATGGAGCTTCTTACATACTTCTTTAAAATCTTCATTGGTACCTAGTCTGCAATCAATCTTTTTGTAATCTCTTGTATTGTAACCATGTGTATCCGATTCAAATACCGGAGCAAAATATATGGCGTCTATCCCAAGCCTTTTCATGTGTGGAATCCAATCTATTACTTTTAATATTCTTGTTTCTGTTACTCCATTATTTTCAAAGGGTGCCCCTCCAAACCCTAATGGATATATTTGATAAAAAACACTCTCGTAAGCCCACATTTTAATTCCTCCTTATGTTGTTTTTTTATGTCAAATGCATTTATATTTTAGCATAATTTTATATTTTTTAAATATATTTTGAGCAATTTATTAATATTATTTTATTGACTAAATGAGTATTTTTGCAACTTTTTTTCTATATTCTTGCAAATTATAGATGTGGATTCATTTTGCATTTTCTTTCTAAATTGACACATTGGGAAAAGAAATCCCCAATTTCCACATAGTTATCCACATATGACAGTTATGTCATTTATTATAACTCATCTCTCATTTTCGACAGTTAATGACGTCGTTTGATAAATGGCGCTTCATTTTTAGATTATGCCCTTTTTTATTTACCTTATCCACGTTCGATGTTATACTACTTTCAGATAAAGTGTAGATATTATTGATAGATGGAGAGGAAATTACAATGCTGAAAATAGGTTCTCACGTAGGAATGAAAGGAAAAGAAATGTTCTTGGGTTCTGCCAAGGAAGCTGCATCTTATGGTTCCGATATTTTTATGGTTTTTACCGGTGCACCTCAGAATACAAGGCGTAAACCCATAGAAGATTTGAATATAGAGTCCGGATTACAATATATGAGAGAGCACAACATAGACCCAGCCATTATCCATGCACCATATATTATAAATCTAGGCAATAGTGTGAATACGGAAACATTTAAACTAGGAGTGGAATTTCTTGCTATGGACATGGAACGTACCGTTTCCATGGGAAGTAATGTTATCGTTCTGCATCCGGGTGCCCACGTAGGTGCCGGTTCCCAGATTGGAATTGATAAGATTGCCGAAGGGCTGAATGAAATATTAACCGGGGAAACAAAATGTCTGGTTGCACTGGAGACAATGGCCGGAAAGGGCTCCGAAATCGGAAGAAGCTTTGAAGAGTTGGCTGCTATTTATGATAAGGTCAAATATAACGATAAACTAAGAATCTGCATGGATACTTGTCATATGCATGATGCCGGTTATCATATTGTGGAAGATTTTGATGGTTGTGTTAATCATCTGGATCATCTGATTGGAATAGATCAGGTGGCTGTCCTTCATATCAACGACAGCAAGAATCCCTGCGGTGCAGGCAAAGACAGACACGCCAACATCGGAGAGGGTTATATTGGCTTTGAGGCCTTGAATCGTATCGTCCACCATCCTGCGTTTGCTCATGTACCCAAAATACTGGAAACACCATACCGCCCCTCTGAAGCGGATCCAAATAAATTAGTCCCACCCTATAAAGAAGAAATCATCATGTTTAGAGACGGAGCGCCTGCAAAATAGGAATATCCCCTTACAGCCATCCGTCCCAAAAACGTTCCACACGTTTTGCTACCTGTCCCACTGTTACTACTTCGAAATGTTCCCATTCTCTTGGGAACATTTTCTGATAGGAATGGTTTAAAAACCTTTCGTCCAAAAGAGCAACTATTCCCACATCTTCAGCAGTTCTAATCACCCGTCCCGCTGCCTGCAGCACCTTATTCATGCCCGGATACCGATACGCATAGTCAAATCCGCTTCCACCGGCTTCATCAAAGAAATTCTTCAGTATTTCACGTTCATTACATATCTGGGGAATACCGGTTCCTATGATGATAGCCCCTATCAGACTGTCATTTTTCAAATCAATTCCTTCACTGAAGATTCCTCCAAGTACGCAGAACGCAAGCAGACTCTTTTCTTCTTCCTCTTCAATCTCCATATGAATTACCGCTGATAAATCACAGGAATCATTCCATAGAAATCGATTCAAGAATTCTTCTCTGGATTTCTCATTCATATAATCTTCCTGAATCATACATTCCATGTAGTCTTCATCCATAAAATTGCTTTCAAATATATCATATACCTGCTGTAAAAATGCATGGGATGGACAAAAAATCATGTAATTACCATGCCTGTTTTTTATTATTTCATAAATATACGAAGCAATATTATAATACTCCGAATCCGATCTTCTGGAATACTTGCTGGTCACATCACTGCCTATAAAAAGTGCCTTTTTTTCGGGATTAAAGACAGAATTGGCATATACTTCATAGTCTCCCTCCACGGCTCCAAGCAAGCTCTTATAATATTGAATGGGAAGTAAGGTTGCCGAAAATAATATCGTACTTCTACCCTTCATCATACGTTCTCTTAAGTTCACGGATGGGTTGACACAAAAAAGTTTCAGTATAAAGCTCCCATCCCCTCGTAACTCTGAATAGGTTACATAATTCTCATCCACTCTCTCATAAATATCTAAAAAATGTGTAACTTCAAAGTAAAAATCCAAAACTTCCTGTCTTATCGCTCTTTCATGCATATTATCTTCGTACTCTTCCAGGAAAGTTTTCATGACCCCGCCTAAGCGCTGTAATGCCATAACAAAAGGAGAAATAAATTCCTCAATTCTATAGTCCTCACAATTCCGTTTCAGTGCCAATAATTCCTTATTACATTTTTCAAGATGATACTCCATCTTCGTATCCATTACTTTTACGGTCTTCTTAAGCTTAAGAAAATCTTCCTTGCACAATACAGCACTATACATCTCTCTTCCGCGTTCTACCAGATTATGTGCTTCGTCTATGAGAAATATATACTCACCCTTCACTCCATCAGAAAAAAACCGTTTGAGATATACATTAGGATCAAACACATAATTATAATCACATATCACCGCATCGGAAAAAAGACTCATATCCAAGCCAAGTTCAAAGGGACATACTTTATGCTCCTTCGCATATGTCTCAATCGTCTCTCGATTGAAATTGTCTGAATTAGTCAACGCGTCGTAAACCGCATCATTGATGCGATCATAGTGCCCTCTCGCATATGGGCAATGCTCGGGATTACATTCTGTTTCTTCCATAAAACAGATCTTATCCTTTGCAGTCAATATCACAGTTTTGAATTTCAGCTTGTCTTTTCTTAAAAGATTGAATGTTTCATCCGCTACTGTTCTTGTTATTGTTTTAGCGGTTAGATAGAAAATCTTCTCTACTATCCTTTCCCCCATCGCTTTGACTGCTGGAAAAACCGTGGATATGGTCTTCCCCACACCGGTAGGAGCTTCAATAAAAAGTTTCTTCTTATGATATATGGTTTGGTAGACATAGGTTACCAATTCTTTCTGACCGTTCCTATAATCAAAAGGGAATTGCATGTCTTTAATGGAGCTTTGCCTTATTTGTCCCCACTCCACCTCAAAATCAGCCCACTTTCGGTATTCTTCCATTAGGTCCAGAAACCAAACCTCTAACTCATGAAACGAATATTCAAAATGAAAGTACCTAATTTCTTCCGTTTCGATATGGCAATAAGTCATACGCACACCAATCTGCTCTAATTCATTCTGTTTAGAATAAATATACGCATAACACTTCGCCTGTGCTAAGTGCACCGGATAGGCCTCCCTTATTTTCTTTAGGTCTTGAAATGTCCCCTTTATCTCATCAATAACAACTAAGCTGTCTGTGGCACCTTTAATGATACCATCAGCTCTTCCCTCTATAACAAGCATGTACTTCTCTGCCTCAAATTGCAATTTCAGACCGACCTCCGCATGATAATCCGAGCCTGCCCGCCTTTGTATCATCCGATGAATCCGTCCGCCCTCCTGCATGGCATTCTCCGGCGCAGACGTTCTTCTATTATCAATATCTCCTGATCTGAGTATAAACTCTACAAGGTTTCGAACCGATATACGCTTTTTTATCTTATCTATGTGTTCCATGAAATGGCTCCTTGAAGTTACGATAAGTAGGATGCATAATAAGGAGTCCGTTTACGGATTCTCGCGCCAAGCGCAAGTCACGCAGTGACATTCTCCTATTGCGCTTGTGTGCATCCTCGCGGAGCGTTACATTCAATAATGTAGAATCCGTTTACGGATTCCCGCGCCGAGCGTAAGTCACGCAGTGACATTTTCCTATTGCGCTTGTGTGCATCTTCCTGGAAGGTTTCCTTTGATAGAATCTTCTATCAAAGGAAAAACTCCCTATAAAGATAGTCTACTCTATCATTTATAGGGAGTCAAACAACAATGTTTCTCGAAATGTATTTAAACTATGTCATTTACTTGTCTTATTTCAATTGATGATTAGCTTGCAACAGCAAAACCCTTCATATACTGCTCAAATTCTAAATTATATCCTGAATAAGTCACTGTCAAAACTTGATTAAGGTCCAAACCGAAAACACCTACTATGGATTTCGCATCTACGATAATACTATTATAAGAAATATCAATATCAAAATCACATTTTGAAGCCTTATCCACAAAAGTATTCACTTGGTCGAGTTCTAGCCTTATTTTACGTTGCATCATAATATCACATCCTTATAAAAACGTTTTCTTTTGGTTACATCTGTATTATATCCTATTATTTTCCAAATTAAAATGAATAATTTATGAATTAAAATTAACAATATATAGATATTATATGAAATATAATGATTATGGACACTTTTTACCTAAACATACTAATTATAGTGCAAAGTTGCACAATTTATGCTTTAGCGCTTTATACTGCTACAAAGCATATTTGTCACTATTTCCCAAATTCTACCATAAATTCTTGGAACCTCAAAGGTATCATATTTCGCTGCAATTTCAGATTGATTCTCTCTTTTATAGCTATTTTATGACAAAAATGCGTAAACATCTCTTGATAACTTTTTTCTTCCGGAGAATATCGAAGCATTTGTTCCTCATCAAAATCAGTTTCTGTTACGATATACCACTCTTTTGATGCCGGATGAACGACAAATATCCCCCTATTTTCATCATAAATAACAAAATCCAATTGAGGCAGCCTATCTGCAAAGTGTGGTGCCAAAAAAGTGATAATATTATTCTTTGGTGCAATTTTGGAAAAGAGAATACCGTTTTCCAACTCCTGAAAGCGAAGAAATCCTTGTAGATGATGTGCTTCATTCCCGGCTCCCCTGCTAAGTTCAAATACTTTATGAATATAAGTGTTGGATAAATTATCCATAACGCGCTTACCATTCTTCATATTCAGGCCATAGACTACCGTCTTATAAACTGCATCTCCCTTGCTGCTGTCTTTCGACGAAAGTGCCATACATATGTCCAGATAAGTCTCTTCCCCCATTACTCTGTTTATCGTTCTTGCTACTTTTGCCGCCTTCCCCACATCTGCCGTCACATAAACATATTGGGCAAACAAGCGGATATTCTCCTCCTCTCCTATTTGTATATGTATATGCTCATGGTTCTCCTTTAATAAATAAGCTTCATATATTCCGGTGAAAATTCCTTCCAGGGAGTCTTCACAAATAAGATATTTCTCTTCCATACCTATACTCAAGTTCCTTTCCTTATAGCTGTCCTAACACCGTTTTATGGGTATCAGATAGATCCGGTTGTGCCAAAAAGATAACATCATCAAACAAAGACAATTGTTTATATGTGACTCCGTCCCGGTCAAATGGAAGCCTTTCTTTTACAGAAAGTAGATTTCTGATGATATAATCTTCTTCTATCTTTGTGTTATACATCATCTTCCCATTGCAAGTAATAAAATATAAAGCTCGCTTTAATACTACCCCTATTTTCTTTAAATCGGTAAAGCAAAGCCGCGCGCTCCGTCTTGCCCGCACGATTCTTTGTGCACTTTTTACACCTATCCCCGGAATCCTGAGTAAAGCCTGATAATCTGCCCTGTTTATTTCTACCGGAAATAGTTCCAAATGCCGCAATGCCCAATCAGCTTTCGGATCAAGTAAAATATTGAAATTGGGCCTGTCTTCGCTGAGAAGTTCCTCCGCTTTAAACCCATAAAAACGAAGCAGCCAGTCTGCCTGATATAAACGGTGCTCCCGTAAAAGGGGAGGTCCCCCCGGAAGTGCCGGTAAGTCTTTATCCTCGTTTACATTAATATAGGCAGAATAAAAAACTCTTTTTAAATCAAACTTATCATATAGATTCTCAGCCACAGTCATAAGCTGATAATCATTCTCCGGTGTGGCTCCTACAATGAGCTGAGTTGATTGCCCCGCATTCACAAAGCGAGGAGCATTTCTATATAGTACAATTTCATTTTTATTCGCCTTAATTCCATTCTGAATCTGACGCATCGGAGCCAGTATATTCTTCCTATGCTTGTTGGGTGCAAGTCTGCTTAGGCCTTCCGCCGTTGGCAGCTCCAGATTAATACTCATTCGGTCTGCCAAGAATCCTGTCTTCTGAATTAAGACAGGATCTGCTCCCGGTATTGCCTTCACATGGATATAGCCTTGAAACCCATGTTCTCTGCGCAGTTTATATATGGTTTGGTAAATAAGCTCCATGGTAAAATCAGGGTTATAAAGGATTCCTGAACTTAGAAACAGACCCTCAATATAATTCCTTTTATAAAAACCCATTGTTAAATCGCAAACTTCCTGAGGTGTAAAGGAGGCACGGGCTACATCATTGGACTTCCTGTTGATACAATACTTACAATCATAGATGCATTCATTGGTAAAAAGAATCTTCAGCAGCGAGATACATCTGCCATCAGCGCTAAAGCTATGACAGATACCCGCCCCAATTGTATTACCGATTCCCTTTCCATCGCCTTTTCTATCGATTCCACTGGAAGTACATGCCACATCATATTTTGCTGCATCTGTTAAAATCCCCAGCTTCTCCATGACTGTCATATGTTCTGTAACTTTATAGTTCATAATAGTAATCATGCTCCCTTCAACCTAAGTTTCCGAACATCTGTTTGCTATTATATTATCACAGTATATCACATGTTTCAAGTATTAATTCGAACATTTGTTTGTTATTATTCAGCCAAATAAATGGCCAATTTATTTACAATATCCGTAACACCGCTCTCCACGCTTGTTTCTCCTCTTAATATCTTAACTCCCGCTTCACAGACCGCATCCTCTAAAACAGAATCCTGAATGTAAGGATTGACTGCACTTTCTATTATCGTTTCTAATCTTTCTATCTCCTCCTTAGAGGCTGGATATATATCTAAAGAATACATAATACCCTCATCGTCAATCCCACCCGAAGTTACATAAGCGGAACCATCCGGCGTAGCATTGACAATCATATTTTCATACCAAGCCTTTTTATTTACCGTAAAGGCTCCCCAATCGGCAGCATGACTATATCCCAGCATCTGTGCAAGTAAATCTCCTGCTTCCTTTGCATTGGATGTTTTAGAATTGATACCAACTATAGTTTGAGGAATATATACGTTAGAAACCTGACCGTACATTTTATAAAAATTATTAATATCTTGAGCCTTAGTTCTGATAACGGATATTGTTTCATCAAATGCATAGGAGCTATCCAGTATACCCAATACAATTTCATGTTCTGGCATTAAATTATTAATTAAACGGCTGCTCATCTCTCTTCTATCTGTTGAGGTCATACCGGAAGCCGTCCAGCTTTCTATTAATTCTTTATACTTTTCTCTGTCTTCTTCCATTATTCCAGA
>CAYXCV010000003.1:0-57264 GCA_964463365.1 uncultured Kineothrix sp. | reverse complement strand
TTAATTTAGATAAGAGACAACCCACAAAAACAATGAAACTTTTTTTAAAAAAATTTATAGAAATTTATCGAAAACAGCGGATAACATTACTGACAGGGCAAAATGATACATCAATACAAAAAAGGGAATTGATTTCTAATGATAAATCAAAATTATTTTTAGTATATCCTAATGTTGCTGAGTCGGCAGATGCATATTTAGAGAATAATACAAACAATACATCAATTGTATGTTTATTAGAAAATGATGTTTGTAATGTACTTTTTTCTGGTGACTTAGAAGCGGAGGGATGGAAGATGTTGTTAAGGCGAATGCCTTATTTAAGGTGTGATGTATTAAAGATGCCGCATCATGGTGCCTTCTATGCTGATGAGAATGGAGTGGGACTAAAAAAAATATTAGAAATATTGAATCCCCAAAATGTTATTATATCATCTGGAAATAATCAAAAATATAAACATCCAGAATTGCAAACTATAGAGCTTTTGAAAGAAAAGAAGATGAATATTTATTGCACAGAGTTTACAGAGCTTTGTCATTGTACTGTAAATGAATTTGGGAGAAAATGTTATGGAGATATAGAGGGAGTAGTAATAGATTCTACATACGAGATTAGAACTGAAACAAAGAATTTATCGCTATTAAAGCATATTGCATGTGATGTATAATATTCGGTGGCAACAATTTGGCAACAGAGAATCAGTAAGCCAGAATAAACTATGTAATTGAGATAAAATAAAGGCATCTTTTAAATAAAAACTAAACAAATAGTTTAGCACAACAATGAACTTGCCGACTTTGAGTAAAAAAATTTTAATACTGGTTATTTTAAATGGCAGATTTTCTTCGTGATTATCTGTCATTATTTATATTTCTCAAGTGCATCCCTAACGTTTTTATTTTTTATAATTTTCAAAATTGTGATACACTATGGTTGAAATAAACCATAGGTCTACCGATATATGGGCAATTCTACTGCCGGTCGATAGCGGTTTTTAAGAACGCAAGATATGATAACTATAGATAGAAGGGAGAATCCCATGGACAAAGACAAATTTGGGAAATTTGTCGCCAAATTAAGAAAAGAAAAAAATATGACCCAAAAGGACTTGGCCCTTACCCTACACCTGACCGATAAGGCAGTTTCCAAATGGGAAAGAGGACTTAGCTTTCCTGACATTTCCATTCTGGAGCCGTTGGCGGAAACATTGGATGTGTCGGTAATGGAGCTTCTAAGGGGAGAGCGGTTTCCGGAGCAGGACAGTATAACTGCGGAGGATGCCAAACAGCTGATCAGTGATTCCATTGCTATATCGGATGCTGAAATTGTCAGAAAGCATTTAAGGAGCAAATATATTCTATTGTTCTTTATCGTATGTCTGATGCTTTTGATTTCCATTATTTTAAATATTATTTCCTTTACGGCGGCACCCGAAGAGGTGCGGGGATTTAATCAGGGACAAAATAGTCCCGGACTTACAAGTCCCGAATATTTATATCCTGAAAATTTGTATCCCGATAATCCGGATGCGGACCGGCAGAGAGCCGATGATCTGTGGATGGAAGAAACACTAGGGGAAGGAAGGGAGTGATCGTATGAGGAAAAATATATTGATGATAGCGTCTTTGGTATTTCTTGCATGGTGGGGGATTTTGGATGCATTCGGTTATTTGGCGGGTACCGGATTCAGGTGGATGGATGTGGCCATATATGTGATTTCGGGCTTGCTGCTTGCTGTGCTTTTGTATGGGATAGAGGTAGCGCCTTCCGGTGGTTTTATAGAGAATGCGTTCTCTCTGAGAAACAGCAAAGCATTTCAGGGGTTCCTGGCGGCTTTTGTTATCCTGCACCATATTTATATTATCCTGCATCAGGAAATAGATTATGTGGGATCACTGGGATTGTTTGAACATACAGGGGTTATCATTGTTGGTTTTTTCTTTTTTTGTTCCGGATACGGGCTGATAACCAGCCTTAATCAGAAGGAAAATTATCTGAAAGGGTTTATGAAAAAAAGGGTATTTACGGTATTGGTTCCTTTTTTTATCTGTAATTATGCCTATATGACAACGACACTTCTGATGGGTAAAAAGTATGCGATGGACGATTTGCTTTATGCATTCTTTGGACTCAAGCTTTTAAATTCTCAAATGTGGTTTGCCGTGGAGATCCTGCTTCTGTATATATGCTTTTATCTCATATTCCGGTTTATACGCCGTGAAAAGATTGCCTATATCGTTATGGGTCTGTTAGTGGTTGTAATGATAACGATAAGTCTGCTGCTCGGACATGATTCAACGACAGAAGTTACCGGGTCATGGTTCCGGGGTGAGTGGTGGTATAATACGTCTTTTATTTTTTATATAGGAATGCTTGCCGCTCGTTTTAAAGAGGTACTGATTCCTCGTATTAAAAAACATTATTATCTTTGGCTGGTAACTTTTTATGGTCTAAGCGTCGGACTGAGTATGATTACGAGACGCCTGCTGGATGAAAAGGGGTATTGGGTAGAAAATGCATATTACAGAGGATATGCCGAAAAAGCTCAGGCTTTGGCTTTTCAGCTCCCTATGGTCGCATGCTGTGTTGCAGTTATATTGTTAATTATGATGAAGGTCACGTTTTATAATAAAATCCTATCCATCCTGGGAAAAATATCCTTGGAAGTCATATTGATTAATAATGTGTTTATTGTGGGATTTCTGAAACTGGCTGTCAATCATGTGGTTTTATATGTACTACTGGTTTTTGCTGCAACGATTTTAGCTTCTCTTGCCATCTATCGAATTAAGTTATGGGTATTAGACAAAAACGAATAAGTCGAATTGGAGGTAGCAAATGAAAGGGAATCAATCAGCAATCAGATTCATAGGACTTTTCTTATGTATCTTTTTATTATGTCCGATGATTTGTAATGCCGCACCGGAGGGTTATACAGAAGTAAAGGCACGCGGATTTACAATGTCTTTTCCGGATGACTGGCATGTGATGTATGAGGGCAAAGAGGGTCTGGAAGAGGTATATACAAAGTTTCAGCTGGATACCTATGAAAGTTTTCAGAAATATATGGATGGCACGATAATAGAAGCGGTCAGTACGGATGATGTTAACCTGTCCTCTGAGCTGGGCTCCTTTGAAAATGAAGATGCCATAGATATTTACATGATGGATGATACCAGTAAATTCCAGCTGGAATATGAAGAATTAAAGGGACAATCGGAAGATGTAAAGCAGGAATTTCTGGAGGCTTATGGAAGTAAGATGAAGTCGGAATCCGGAATGAGTGCCGGTGATACATACCTTCTGGAAGGAGCAAACGCAGATTTTGCGGTTATCAATCTTTCCTATTCAAAATATCATTATTTGGTAGCCGGAACGGTTTCAAACGGCAAGGTATTTACGTTTATGGCGTTATCTCATATTGGTGAGGAAATGCAGGCTCAAAAGGAAACGGTATTACAAGAGGTGCTGCAAAGTTTTGCGGTAGAGGATATTGCTGCTTATGAAGCAGGAGCGGAGAGCGGCTCCGAACCCGCAGCTATTGAAGAAACGGCATTGCAGGAGGAGGCTTTGGAGAATACCGAACCGGAGCAGGCCGCTGCAGAAGAAAGCGTAACGAGTATTGTTGTGCCGGAAATTACACAGCCGAAAAAGTCTTTTAAGATGCCTCTGGGAATCTTCGTTGTTCTGCTTCCGCTTGTATTGATCTGGGGAGTGAAGGGAAGTAAAAGACGAGAATTCCATGAAGACGCATTTTCCCTGCAGATAACAAAAGGAATTCAAGGCTTTTGCGCAGTCGGTATTATGCTGCACCATATGGCACAGACGATTACGGACAATGGCAAGCTTGATAGAGGAATTATCAATTATATGTGCGACATCGGTGTTTTCTTTGTAGGTATCTTCTTCTTTTGCTCGGGATATGGGTTATATACAAGTTTAAAGAGCAAGCCGGATTATCTTAAGGGATTTTTCAGAAAAAGACTCCCCGCAATTTTGGTGCCGTTTTATGTTGGTAATACCATATTTGTACTGACAGCTATGCTGTTTGGTACTCGTTTTAAAACCAGTGAACTGATTAGCGTGTTGACCGGGTGGGTGCTTTTGAATACACAGCTTTGGTATATCGTAGAAATATTTATATTATATATTGTATTTTACCTGTTATTCAGACTGAGTAAAGGTAGGCTGCCTTATATTTTGATGGGTGTTTTTGTGATAGGATTTATGGGACTTAGTCTATATCTGGGACATGATTTCAAAACAGTCAGCGGAGGTGCATGGCTGAGAGGTGAATGGTGGTACAATGGAGTCTTTCTATTCTTTATCGGTATCACATTCGCAAGATACTATGATGCTCTGATGAAAAATATTAAAAAATATTATCCCATATGGCTTACTGTCAGTTTGTCCGGAAGTGGAGTGTTTTATGTTATAACAGGGCATATGCTGAAGACGAAAGGTTATTGGATGGAGTGGGATGGCTATCCGGGATACCTTGAAAAGATACAGACGCTGGCTTGTCAGCTTCCTATGATTATATTTATGGTGATGGCATTTTTCTTAATTACGCTAAAGCTGCAGTTTAGGAACAAGGTGCTTGATTTTCTAGGAAAGATTTCTTTAGAGCTTTATATCATCCATAATTTATTTATAATAAATCTAAAAAATAATATTCGGGTAAAAGATGATTTCATATTTATTGTATCGGTTTATGTTATGTCGATTTCATTGGCTGTTTTATTGTACGCATTTGACCGGAAGATCATATCCTTTTTTACCGGAAGGAAGAGCAGCGGCGGCGAAAGCAGCTTAAAGGTGAAGTCCGGGGAGGGAAAAAGAGAGCATCTGATTGACTGCTTGCGGCTTCTCATGGCATTCCTGGTTGTGTTTATCCATGCACCGTTTGGCGGAAAAGCGGGTGAATTGATATTCTGTTTTGGAAAAGCGGCGGTTCCTTTCTTTATTGTAGCGAGTGGATATTTTTGTTACTCTCACCAGCCGGAACAATTTGCAGCCCGGCTGAAAAAGCAGGCAGGCAGGCTGTTTATGATCTGTGCAGGCGCCAATTTCTTATATGTATATTTATATTTAATCGGGAATAAGGTTGGATGGTCACGGGGGAGTCTATCAAGTCTGGTGACGGAAAAAAGTATTGTGAACTTGTTCCTCTATAACCAGTCTCCGGTTGCGGATCACCTTTGGTTTTTGGGGTCACTATTCTATGCGCTGGTACTTATGCTTGTCTTTGTGACATTAAAAATAGATAAAATTGTTATGTATTTTGCTCCCATACTTCTTGGCATTTACCTCTTTCTATCCTATAACGGAAGTGGAGATTGGATTAAGTATAGAAATGTTCTGATCGTGACCTTGCCGTATTTTATGATGGGATGTTTGATAAGAAAATACAAGGAGGAGATATTGGCACTTGTAAAACCGGTAGTATTCAATGTCGCGGCTGTTTTATTTGCAGCTCTGGTAGTTGCTGAATATCTGATTCGGAAGAATATTGGGGTACCCTATTTGAGTATCGAGGTTCTGGTTTATTTGATTGTAATTGTCTGTCTTCGTTATTCTCAGGTAGGTAAAGGCACGGCTTTCGAATGGCTGGGCTCCAAATGTACTTTGTTCGTTTACGTGGTACATATGGGAATTCTCTGGGTTTTCTGGTATTTTTATTCCGGCTTCTCCGGTCGTTATCCGGCTTTGGTTACCGTACTTGCGTTTGTGATTCCTCTTGCTGTTTCGGCGGTGATTGAAGGAGTGAAGGTAAGGAAGAAAAGGGTAAGTATGCAGCCTGAGTTAAGTTAAAAATAAGTGGCGCTGTCCGTTGTGGGCAGCGCTAATTTGTTTTATTTTTGTCTTAGAGCCATATCTGGCTTGAACCAGGAATAGATTTTATCTTTGTTTTGGACTGGCTGCTGTGATATAATTTAGTAGGCATTTGAAATAGTATGTTGAATAGTTGTAGGAGGCTAGTAAATGAACAAAGGTAAAACCTTAAAAATTATATTGGTATGTTTTATAATTATTTTATTGGGAATAGGAGGTGTTGTGCTGTTGAATACTATGCCTATAAAAATAAACAATAGCGGCAATGATAATGACATTGACGGTTATGCTGACCTTAAAAAAATATCCTCATATAAAACATCAAACGTAGGTGATGCCAGCAAAGTAGGCAGCATAATAGAAAATTTACCTCAGCCCGATCCATATCATATACAAAATATGTTTTCACTGCAGACAGACAATGAGCCATACGGATTAACTGTGTACTATGAATACGTTGATTATGAAGGGGAAAGCGAACCATTCTATCTAAGTACAATGGATAACAATGCTCTGATACTTTTTACATATATTGATAACCTGGATCATATTACTTTTGCTTATCGTGATACTCCATCGATGGGTGAATTGGAAGAAGACGAATATATCGGAATTTATGAATATATCCGCTCAGATTTTATTCAACGTTTCGGAGATCTTAGATCACTGGAAGAGAACTTAGAAGAGTTTAATACTGTAATGTTAGAAAATATAAAAATTGATTCTTGGAGGATACATTATAACCGGATTTATTTTGAATCCGATTATGAATACATCATAGCTAGGAACGGTGAGCCCAGTGAAATTATTAGAAATGATGATAGTTCATATATAATGGTTTATAAAAATCTTGGTGCGTCAGAGAATTATACTCCTGACAGCGAGCTGGGAGAAACAATACCGGGAGATGATGTAACTTTATATTTAGATGGTGGTGAAATAGAAGGAGTTTATGCCGCTTATATTTCCGGAAGTGGGGAAATTGGATATACCCTTGGAATAGAAAATGATTTAACATATAAAGGAATTATAAAAAAACTTGGCAAACCACAAATATCAGAGAATAACAACACTACGATTTCATATCAGTTATTTAATTGCGACAGTTGTTACGTTACTTTTACTTTTGATGAGCATGGAAATTTAGTAGGTCATGGCTTTTATTCTGGGGATGCTCCCTGGAATTAAAACCATAACTTGTAAAAGATTGTTATTTGATTGGTAAAAGCTCAATGTAGCCCCTTGTCCCGATTGGTTCAAGCTGAATGCGAGGGTTTGATAAATCCCACTGTGCATCAATAGTAGCAGGATCATATTTTTGAATAGCAGCTTGTATATCCTCAATAGCTTGACTGTAATCCTCCTCAGCAAAGGGCTCTCCCTTAAACATAAGATACTTTGCGGCCGGAAGTACAATAACATCAAATCCATCAGGAACAATACCATCATAATTGACGGGCACTTCTACTCCCTGTACATACTCAGAAGTTCCGGATGCAATATACTGCTTGGGTAACCATAGGCATACGGGCTCTCCGCTGATCGATTTGATACTTTTAATCAGTCCCCAGACATCGCAGCCAACCTCATCACAATAAGCGAAATAATCAGCAGCTTTTACACCTCTTTTAATGAGTACCTTTCGTTCAGGTTTTTCTATGACCTGTACAAATACATTTTTTACAGTTTCCATTTGTTTCTCCTTTCTTGTAGTTCGATACTTTACTCCGTAAGGTGTGAAAAGGTAAATAGGAATGGGACTTGTTGCATACTCCTTGGGATTGCATCCAAACTCACGGAAAAATGCCCGCTGATAGCCGTCAACACTGCCAAAGCCAAGCTCTAAGGCTACATCAATAATCTTACATGGCATATCCCTTAACTTGAGAGCTGACTTAGAGAGCCTGAGTCGCCGAATATAGTCGGCTGGGGTCATATTGGTGTGCTGTATAAACAGGCGGTAGCAATACCACGGTGAAAAATAAGCCACCTCTGAAAGCACAGCCAGTGTGATATTTTCTGATAAATGCTCTGAAATATAATCTTGCATCCTCTGTACAGCTTTAATTTGTTCGTCCATCTTTCATCACCTTCCGACTTTTATACTACAATTATAGGAGAAAAAAATCTCGACTATTTTTGCTAACCTATTTTTATTTTATCACATGGATACATTGTATAAAATACGAAGTAGGTTTTTGCTTGTTGTAGATATTAACGCAATGCCATAGGGGAATTAAATAATAGATTGATATTGAAAACAGGAGTACAAAAGAGATATAATGAAACAATGTTTTAATGAGGTTTTGTATGATTCACAAAAATAAAATTAATGTAATTAAAATGAGGTATAAATTATGGTATTGAAAGTTATGACAAAACATGAGGGAGAAGGAATATTTCCGACCTTTTTAAAAGGCACAGCGGTAAAACAAATGAATCCCTGTAAAGCTTTTAAGTTCTGGTCATCTTGTGAGATAGAAGGATATAAAACTTATATTGCAAATGATTATGTAAGTAATGGGATATTAATTAGGGATTATAATCCAACAGAGTTAATCGCCAGTAAGGGAGATGAGGTGCTGCTGAAAGAAGTGGCATATGATTGGGCCTTTGTAACAAAGCAGGATAAGGAAGGATGGCTGCCATTTTCTATACTTATTAGTGCGTGTTAATAGATTCTAATTTAGCCGGAAATTGTAAATAAACAATTTCCGGCAGACTTTTATAATTATGTATTTTGTTCCTCCAGCTTAAATCCGCTTATCATATCCCATAATGATGTTGAGCATTGTTCTACCGCTCCGCTAGTTTCTTTAATCTTACCCATATTATCCATAATGGATAAGGAGGCTGAGGACAGTTCCTCGGTAGTAGCTGCGTATTCCTGTGATACGGCGGACAGGTTTTGAAGCAGATCACCGATTGTTGAAAAGTTTGACTCTAATGTACTATTTACATTTTCCAGTGTAGTAATTTCATTATTCACCTTTTTAATGTTATTGACGATTTCAAGATATTTATCTCTGGTATTAATTACGCTGTTATTCTGGCTTTCAACCCCTTGTTTTACTGCAATGCTTTGCATGTTTGCGCTCTCTGTGTTCCCCTTCAGCTCTGAAAGCATGCTATCAATATCCTGCACAGATTCTGCTGATTGTTCAGAAAGTGCCTTTATTTCGGAGGCTACAACAGCGAATCCGGCTCCGGCGCTTCCAGCCCTTGCGGCTTCAATGCTGGCATTTAAAGATAATAAATTGGTCTGATCTGCAATCTGGGAAATCAGATTACTGGCTTCGCCGATTTTTACAGTACTTTCTGAGATGCTTTCAATTATTGTTAATATATTGTTAAATGCAGTATTGTTGGTTTTTGTTATATGCATAAGCTCGTTGATACTTTCCATGCCAATACTGGTTGCCTGTTCGATTTGACCGCTGACTGTGGTCAGTGTTTCAGTGGTTCTTACACTATCCTCCATTACATCATTCAGTACCGACATCTCTCTTGTGACCTGTTCGGTATCACTGGCTTGATTGGTGGCAGCAGTAGCAATATCCGATGCGGTAGTCTGAATACTTCCCAGAGATTCATCTGCCAAAGTAGTATTGGTATGCATATGATTGGAGGCTTCTACCAATTCGTCGGAAGAATTCTTTAACTCGACCATGATGTCTTTGAGTGAATCGTACATGGTGTTAACGGCTTTTGACAAGTCTCCAAGCTCATCCTTTGTATTGAGCCGGTGGGGCTGGATTGATAAGTCCTTGTCCGCCAGTTTTTTCATATCTTTCGTTATATTCTTTATATTTTTCCTGAGATATAAAGCAACCATCAAAGCAATTACCAGTGCAATTACAAACACTATGACAATTATTGCCGAGGAGTTACGGCTGCTGGTTTGGAAACTTTCTTTAAGATGTGTACTTTCGTATTCGCTGTATACTGCCAGGAAATCTGTAATAGTATTAATATGCTCCCTGGTCTGGTTAAATAATTCTTGCTTTAACTGGAAATCACCTTCACCGGTAGAGATATTATATGCCGACTTCCAGTCGGCGAAACCAGTTAAAAAGTCGTTTTCAATATCCTGAATGGTCATACTCCAGCTCTCAGCTTGCTCTGCTTCTGCATCAGCGGTTTTCCCCGTCAGCCGATATAGTTCCTTTAGAGTATATTCATTGTATAATTTTGAATCTGCTTTAATAATTTTAATAGCCTGCTCAAAACGTTCTTTTGTCTGGTCAGCATTTTCCTCAATATCAGCAATCAGGGCTTCTGATTCCTCTGGGGTCTTATCTGACTTATAGTAATATGTAGTCACCGCTACATCAGCCTGATAAAAATCTCTGTCACAGTTCAATAATAGACTGCTTGATTCATATAGTTGATTGTAATAAATATCTGTTGCCTGATCATATATCTTAATCTGTTGGTTGTTAGAAAATACTAATTCGAAAATTATAGTTGCGATTAACGGTATAAGCATAATACTGAGTTTAATTGCAATTTTACTATTTTTAATCATATGAATTACCCCCCTCAAGGCTATATTATTTTTTCAAATTATATAATTAATAGTTACATATTAATTATATAACTTATGAAAAGGTTTCACAATAAATTGGCTATATCAAAATTTTGCTATATTATAGAAATTTATATAAATAAAAATCTCTTGGCTTAATAGAAGCTAATGTTTATAATGTAGATAGCCAAGGATGGGGGTAAATTATGAAAAACAAAGACGTTAGGGGTGAAATCAGTGGATACAGCTCTATGACGAATCAAACAGAGAATCAATTCCATAACTATAGCTTATCTGAGGAAATCCAGGATGCCCTCAGATTATTAGGTTATGATAAACCCACCGGTATCCAGCAGGAAGTGATACCGGTTATTTTAGCTGGGAAGAATACAGTTGCCAAGGCACCCACCGGAAGTGGAAAGACGGCGGCATTTGCTATTCCCATCTGTGAGAAGATCAGCTGGGAGGAAAATGCGCCTCAGGCATTGATACTGGAGCCGACCAGAGAGCTGGCGGAACAGGTGAAGGATGAGGTTTTCCGGATTGGCAGAAAGAAGCGGTTAAAAGTTCCGGCATTATTCGGTGGCTTTCCCATTGAAAAACAGATACAAACATTAAGACAGAAGTCTCATATTGTGGTAGGAACGCCGGGACGTGTGATGGATCATATAAGGCGGGAAACTTTAAAACTTGATAAGATAAAATATCTCATTGTTGATGAAGCGGATCTGATGCTGGATATGGGATTTATTGACGAGGTCAAAGCAATACTTTCACTTCTTCAAGAAGATTGTAGAATATCTCTGTTCTCCGCAACATTGAAGCCGGAGATACAGGAGCTTGTGGATGAGCATATTCAGAATGTGGTGCTTATTATGCAGGAACAGAAAGAAGAAATGGAAAAAGCAATTTTCCAAGTGCTGTATGAGGCTCATAAAGATACAAAGTACGACACATTTCTTGACATCCTTATGCAAGAGAACCCTGGGTGCTGCCTTATTTTCTGCGGTACGAAAGAGATGGTTAATGTATTGTTCCAGAAGCTGCGAAGGGGCAGGATATTCTGTGGAATGCTCCACGGGGATATGGAACAGCGGGAGCGGTTGAAAACTGTGGATGCGTTTAGGCGTGGAGGTTTCCGTTTTTTAATTGCAACAGATGTGGCGGCAAGAGGCATAGATTTCGAAGATATCACCCATGTGATAAATTATGATTTTCCCACAGGAAGAGAAACTTATGTACACCGAATCGGACGGACCGGACGAAACGGTAAAACCGGAAGAGCCATCAGCTTGGTATGTGAAGAGGACAGGCACATGCTTCATATGGTGGAAATTTATATGGAACTAGAACTGCCGGTACTGGAATGTTCACCCGCAAGTCAGGAAGCGGAGAAAGTATTTTGGATATCCCAAAGGCAGAAAGCAGAAAGTAAGCCGAGTAAAGGAGAGGCATTAAACGAAGGAATACTGCGGCTGTCCATAGGAGGCGGAAGAAAATCCAAGATGCGTGCCGGCGATATCGTAGGAACAATTTGCAGTATAGACGGAGTGGAGGTATCAGATATTGGCATTATTGATATTCGAGACAGCCTCACTTATGTGGAAATATTAAATAGGAAGGGCAGTCAAGTGTTAGAATGTCTGCAGACCAAGCCTATAAAAGGAAAAGTGAGGAAGGTTCGAAGAACCCGTCCACTATATTAGTGTGAAAAAGGAATTTTCACACAGCGATTTGATCAGCACATAGTATGTGCCGCTCAAAGTCGCCAGACTTTGGCAGAATGGAGAATATTATGATAAACACATATTGGAAAGATATTGTTGCAAATCACGAAGTGAGACAAAACTTAAGTAAGCTGCGGCAAGAAATGAAAAAGGAAGGGAATTTGGCACTACTTTTGCAAGCCATTATCGGTGATGAGGACAAGCTGATTGCTTTGCTAGGAGCAGAGGATGCCAAGACTCGTAAGAACGCAGTACTATTAATGGGAGAATTGGGGAAAAAGGAATTTCTTCAACCGATATACGAGGCGTATAAGACGGAGCAGCAAAGATTTGTAAGAAATTCTTATCTGGCGGCTATGAAGAACTTTGATTATAGTGTGTACATGGGCGATTTAAAGCAGCGACTGGAAGAGATGAGCAGTGCGGAAGTGGCACCGGAAAATGAAAAGCACCATATGGAAGAACTGCGGGAATTATCTGCACTGATTGTTGCTATGGAGGGTGTTTCTACTCATTCTTTTCATGGTTGGGATGAAACATATGATATTATTCTGCTGACCAATCGCAACTTTGCGGAAGTAACGAGAAAGGAACTCTTAGAGCTGGAACCGGAAACGAAATCTAAAGTATTTGGCGCAGGGGTGATGGCCCGGGTTCCGAATTTGCGCTGGCTTCGTAATATCCGAACCTATCAGGAGATTCTCTTTTCAGTAAATGGAATACAGACTTTAACTATGGACCCGGTTCAGGCAGCAGAGGCATTGATGGGTTCTGAGCTTATGGAATTTCTGAATAAGAGCCACAAGGGAAAGCCGCCTTATTATTTTCGGGTGGAATTTAAAAGCAGACGCCCTCTGGATGAGAGAAGTGCTTTTGTAAAGAAATTATCAGGTCAGATTGAGAAGCAATCGAGTAGAGCGTTAATTAATACCACATCGGACTATGAAGTAGAGTTGCGTTTTATTGAAAACAAAGAGGGAAATTGTAATTTCCTAGTCAAACTATATACTCTGGTTGATAACCGGTTTACTTACCGCAAAGAAGTGATGCCTACCAGCATTAAGTCTGTGAATGCTGCCTTGACAGTGGCTCTGGCGAAAGATTATATGAAAGAAGAAGCCCAGATTTTAGACCCATTCTGCGGTGTGGGAACGATGTTGATTGAACGCCATAAGGCGGTGGCAGCCAATACATCTTACGGAATAGATATACAGGAAGAAGCCATTGAAAAGGCAAGAGAGAATACCGAGGTGGCGCATCAGATTATACACTATATTAACCGTGATTTTTTCCAATTCTCACACGAATATCTCTTCGATGAAGTGATTACAAACATGCCATTTGCAATAGGGCGAACAACAGAGGATGAGATTTTTGACTTGTATAAGAGATTCTTCCGGTGGGTGCCAAAGTACTTAAATCAGGGCGCCACTATGATCCTCTATTCTCATAACTATGAATATGTGCAAAATATGGCACCGGATAATGGTTTTGAGATAGTAAAAAAATACGAGGTGTCCAAAAGAGAAGGAACTTATGTATTCATTTTAACCTTTTAATAAACTCTACTACTGGTAGGTGTTCATTTCTTACTGCTCATATAAAATAAAAAGCAGAACGGAGGAATAGGTAGATGAATCAAGCAAAAATCGGAAGCTTTATTTCAAAATGCCGAAAGGCAAAGGGATGGACACAGAGTCAATTAGCAGAAAAACTGGGAATAACGGATAAGGCAGTCTCAAAATGGGAAACAGGGAATTCCATGCCTGACCTTTCATTGTTCACTTTTCTATGTGAGCTACTAGGAATCACTTTAAATGAATTATTTTTAGGAGAGTATATTCCGGAAGAAAAACTGAAACAAAAATCAGATGAAGTACTTATGGAGGTTATTACAAGCTGGCTTGGTCATGATACTTGGAAACCTCAAGAGAGTGATGTTGAACAGGAAAGCGTGCTTAAATTGCAGGGTGTACAAAAGATATACGAAATGGAAGACACCTCGACTTTGGCTGTGAACAATGTCAGCTTTCAAATACCACACAGCAGCTTTGTCGGTATTATGGGCGCATCCGGTTGTGGGAAAACCACATTACTTAATTTAATTGCAACAATTGACAAGCCAACCGGTGGTACCATTGAAATCAATGGTCAGAACATTGCGGATATTTCAGAAAAGGATATGGCAAAGTTTCGCAGAGAGCATTTGGGATTTATTTTTCAGGAATATAACTTAATTGAAACATTAACAATGTATGAAAATATTGCATTGGCACTGACGATTAAGGAAGTTCCAAAAGAGAATGTGAAGCAAATAATTCTTGATTTGGCAGATAAACTTGAAATATCTTCGGTTTTAGACAAATTTCCTTATGAGGTATCCGGAGGGCAAAGGCAGCGATGTGCTTGTGCTAGGGCAATTGCAGTAAACCCCAGTATCATACTTGCAGACGAGCCTACGGGAGCATTGGATTCTCATTCTGCCAAACAGCTGTTAGACACACTAGTTATGTTACGCTTCGAGTATAACGCAACCATACTGATGGTTACCCACGACGCCTTATCAGCAAGCTATTGTGATCAAATACTTTTTATGCAGGACGGAGAGATAAAATCCATCCTTGACCGGGAGCAAAAAAGCAAGCAGAGGTTTTTCACTAGTATTTTGGATGAAATAGCACGGATTGAGGGGGGAAACGATGATGTATCTTAAGCTGTCAATTCGCAATGCAAGACGCTCCGTTTGTGATTATCTTTTGTATATTGCTACCATGATTATTCTTTTATCCATCATGGAAGTGTCCAATTATATTGCGGTTATGGGCAATATGCAGGCTGGTTTTCAAACGGCCTCACTTCCCATTCTTATCACTCTGATCATGGTAATATTGGTGGTATATATCAACAATTTTATATTAAGACAACGGGCAAAAGAATTTGCCAATTACCTGCTTCTGGGTATGGAAAAAAGCAGACTGTCATGGATGTTTATCTTAGAATTTTTATTCATTGGAATTGGGTGTTTGGCAATAAGCGGGATCATAGGCTCAGTCATATTTGCGTTTTTCTATAAAATGAATTTAAATCTTTTTGGAGTTAGCTTTTTGCAGACGTTTTTCTATTTCTGTATTGTAGAAGCTTTATCGAGCTTTTGCATAAAAAGAAATATGGATAAACTGCAAATACGAGAGCTGATGGACGAGAAAAAACGAAATGAAAATTCAGGCTGCAAGCATCAATACAGGAATTGGGGCATTATTTTTGGAATTACATTTATTTGTCTTATGGGATTACTTTGTGGAATTGCATTCTTGCCAGAAGACTTAGGCTATAGAATTATTTCTATTATTTCAGTTCCCATGCTGATTTCTATTTTTGCTTTTTATAAGTGGTTGTTTCAGTATTTTGCTGCGAAAAGACAAGAACAGCCGAATTATCTATATCAAAAGAATCGTTTATATATGATAGCGCAGATAACATCAGGGCTAAAAACCAATGCAATTATGAATAGTATATTTAGTGTATGTCTTATTTTTTCGGCAATGGCATATATATTTGGGATGTTTATGCTTCAACCCGATCTTACAATATTCCATGCAGAAGAACAGAATTGGATGGGATTTTTACAGATATGTCTTTGTATTATTTTTCTTGTTATTTACTTTTCCATTATATCTTTGCAGCAGATTATTGAATTGAAACGAGAAGCAAAAAGTATTCAAATTTTGCATTATATAGGAAAAAGTAACCGGCAGGTAAAAGCATTAGTTAGAATGCAAATAACAATTCAGTTGCTTGTACCCACCATTATGTGTTTTTTATTGCTGTTAGTTGGCATCCCGCTTTTGAATCTGAAGCTAAATGCTGTCTTGCCTGCAGCAATGTCGAATATTCTGATAAAATTTGCAGGCTGGTATGTTATTAGTTTTTTTGCTTTATACTTATGCTATTTTTTTATTGTCTGCACGATAGGCAGACGATATGTGGAACTATCCATAAGTAAATAGTGTGAGGGTGATTCCATTCTTTATTCGTGGTCTAAAATATTCTGCGCTTTTTTATATTCCTCTGAAGGAAGCGACCCTGTTATGGATTTATAAGTTTTAGTAAAATAAGAATTATTATCAAATCCGCTTAGTACTGCACTTTCATTTACGTTGTACTGACCGCTCATCAGTAGATTTCTGGCGTGCTGACACCTCAGGCGGTTCACATATTGAGTTATGGTAAAGCCTGTGAATTCTTTAAAGGACCGGCATAAGTAAAATTTGCTATAGCCAATATGTGAGCAAATATCTTCAATCGTAAAGGCTTCTTGAAAATGTTCCCGTAAGTAACAAATTGCCTGTTTTATCATAAAAATACGGCGGTCTTCATTAGACTGCGAAGTGTTAGAGTTATACACACTGTATTCTCTCAGTAAGGTCAATACAAGCGATACTATTTGAATATGTACAGCTTGCTTGTAGAAATCATCTTTTGTCAAATTCATTTCTGATATTATCTGCTTAAAAGCATTTATCACATTCTCATCATTAATTTTTTCCTGAAACAAATAATTATTTGGCTCCATGCGGAATGGGGCAAACAGCGAATTGCCCGGATTAAGAGAATAAACACTGCAGCTTGAGTCTGAAAATAAATCGTGTATATTCCCCGGGTTTACTATAATCAAATCTCCCTCTTGTATCGGGATGTGATTTTTACCTGAAAGCACCCAACCTTCCCCTGAAGAACAATAAATCAACTCAATACAATCATGCCAATGAAGATAGATATCATTGGCATGATTTGCTGATAAAGAACGGTAACCAAAAATCAACGGAAAGTCCGGATCAAGGTTATTATGCAATTCATACTTTATTTGATTCATTCTAATTACATCCTTCAAAGAGCAATATAGTGTTATTGTGAAACAATATAGTTTCTTTACCTCTTCTATTCAAAGTATATACTAGAAGTAGATGATTAGTCAAAGATATCGTTAATATAAATGGAGGATAATTATGAATGAGATACTGGAAAATATTGTGAATTGTAATATATCCGTTGTAAACCCAGTAGAAAATAGAGCCGGTTTTGGAACAATCCTTTTAGTAGGCAATGGTCCGCTTTTGGAAGGAAATAGTTTAAAATCTGTAGATATGTACAGTTCGTTAGCAGAGGTGCAAGATGCCGGCTGGGGTGAAGATAGCAAAATGTATCAGGCCGCAAGAGCAGCATTCCTTCAGAAGTCGAAGCCTAAAATTATTTATATTGCGGTACGGCAGAAGGGTGGCAGCAAAGCAGAAACCGAAGAGGTTACAGAAACAGTAAAAAGGGCTCTTGGTACAGAAGGGTGGTACGGCATATCTTTAATAGATGCAGACGCAGCAAATGGTGATTATGATAAAGTGGCGGATCTGATTGAGAACACAGAAAAGATATTTGCTTTTTCGGTGCAGGATATGAAAAATCCGATTACAAATAATAGTTATATGCGAACCTTTGGAATGTATTCGGAAAATGAGTATGCACATATCGCATGGATGGCAAAAGCATTTTCTTTTCATCCCGGCAGTGAAACATGGGCTTTCAAGACACTTTTTGAAATTGAACCGTCGGTGTTATCGTCAAGACAAAGGCGTGATTTAGAAGGAGAGAACCTTAATTATTACATAAATTGTGCAGGTAAGGACATAACAAAAAACGGTAAAATGATAGGCGGAGAATGGATCGATATCATACGATTCAGAGATTGGCTGAAAAACCAGATGCAGCTAAAAATCACCCAGCTATTTATCAAGAGCCCAATGGTTCCGTATACAGTTAGTGGAATAGTTCTGGTGGAGAACCTAATGAAAGCAGTCTTGCAATCCGGACAGAAGACTGGTGGAATTGCGGAAACAGAATATGATGAGGAGGATACGCCGGTATATGGGTATACCGTAACGGTATCTAAAGATGCATTGGAATACCAATTTACAGCAAGGTTATCTGGTGCGATTCATGTAATAGAATTGCAAGGAAATTTAATTTTTTAGATGGAAGTTATTACGAGGAGGATATCATGGAGAGCAATATTGTTATAGGCGGTAGTCGCGGAAGTTTTTGTATGAAATTTATCGGAGATAAGGCATTTTATAATAAAGTAGCTAAAATTGCCTTGCCCATTGTGATTCAGAGCGCCCTTACTTATATGGTTGGATTTATTGATAACATCATGGTTGGTCAGATAGGAACAGAAGCCATGTCCGGTGTGGCCATTTCCAACCAATTACATCATGTTTTTTATACTTGTCTGGTTGGTATTGTGGCCAGTGGCAGTATTTTTGGATCGCAGTTCTATGGAAACAATGACCTTGATGGTTTTAAGGAAACATTTAAATTCAGATTCTTAAGTTGTTTTATGTTATCAATAGCTGCCATTGGGATTTTTATTCTATTTGGCGAGCAATTAATATCGTTGTTTCTGCATTCTCAAAATGGCGATGCTTCTATAGAAGTTACGTTATTATACGGTAAGCAATATTTGTCATTTTTATTATTAGGATTTGTACCTTTTGCACTTACTCAGGTTTATGCCAGTACAGTAAAAGATATGGGTGTAACCCTAATCCCAATGTACGCTAGTATCGCTGCAATAGCTTCAAATACTGTATTTAATTATATTCTGATATTTGGAAAATTCGGATTTCCGGAATTAGGAGTGATTGGGGCGGCAATAGCAACTGTCATATCAAGAATACTAGAATTTCTAATCATTTTTACTTGGGTACATATAAGAAAAAATAAATTCACCTTTATTATAGGTGCATTTAAAAAAATTAGTACAAATTCATTACTAAAAAAGCAAATTATTAAAAAAGGATTACCCTTAATGATCAATGAATTCTTCTGGTCCATAGGTTCCGTAATTATGATTCAATGTTATTCATTAAGGGGTATCAATGTAGTGGCCGGGTTAAATATTGCGACTGCAATATATAACATTTTTACAGTTGTCTACATGTCAATAGGCGGCAGCGTAGCAATTATAATAGGTCAATTGCTTGGGGCAGGGAAAATGAAGGAAGCAAGAGACTCTAATAATAAACTGTTTTTCATAGCAGTAACAGGAAGTGTTATCTTTGGAATATTATTATTCATGATTGCACCATTATTACCTCAAATTTATAATACATCTGCCGAGGTTCGCAGTCTTGCAACTAATTTTATATATGTGTTAGCCCTTTGTCTACCTATTTCTGCTTTTACTCATGTGGCATTTTTTACAATACGTGCCGGAGGTAATTCAGTGGTTTCCTTTTTATATGACAGCTTAAATTTGTGGATTATTAATATACCTTTGGCCTTTTGCTTAACACGTTTTACTGCTCTTCCAATATTATATATTTATTTTGTATGTCAGGCTGCAGAAATAATTAAATTCATAGCAGGTTTTATCTTAGTAAAAAAAGGTGTTTGGTTAAAAAATATTGTTAAATATGACATCTAGTTGTCAGGTGTTTATGATATAATAAATCGTATTCACTTACGAGGAGGACGGTACAAGCATGCGGTATTATTAATGATCATTCTCCAAACTGCTGGATGTATGAAAAATTAATCAAGCAGGGAAATGTAAGATATATTAATAACTAATATGCGGATGAAAGGTTTATCAAAATGGATATGGTTGGAATTGCTTTTAAAGTAGTTATGTGGGTACTGATTATCGGATTTGGATGCAATTTTATAATGCAAACCATCAGTTATTCCTTTTATAAAGGTGCAAAGCATATGAGCGACATATCCTGCACACCGGCAAAAGTCCAGTTGAATAACAAGTTAACAGGGTATGAATATAACATGGATGCTGAGTCTGATCATATCATAATTTATTTTGGCGGCTCAAATTATATTGCGTATAATTCGGTTGGTAAGTTTGCTGCCTATTATGATGTTCCATTTATTTCGGCTGATTATTATGGCACTCAGGATAGTGCGGGCAAAATGAATCTTAAAACAATGCAGCAAACAGCCAGAGATTTATATGATTATGTTGTAGATAAACATCCGGAAAAAGAGATTATTGTAATGGGACATAGTTATGGCTCCGGTATGGCAGCTTATTTAGCAAGTGTGAGGAAATATAATACACTTGTGTTGTTAGCTGCCTATACAGATGTATCTGATTTATATAATAAAATTATCCCTATTTTTTGGGGACCTGCCAAAGTCTTTATATCGAATAATATGAAAATCAGTGAGTACGCCAAAAAAACCACTTGCAAGGCATACATAATCGGTTCTAATCAAGATAAAACCTTGGGTGCAAATTTACAGAAAAAAGTAAGCAATTGCTATAACAATGCAAAGTTAAAAATATTTGAGGAAATTGAACATGAACAATATCTCGTAAATGAACAAGTAGTAGATTATATTAAGACAATAATAGAGTAAAGTAGGAGAGCGATGGGAGGGGAATTATGGCTTTTGATTTTAAGAAGGAATACAAGGAATTCTATATGCCTAAGAGCAAACCGGAAATTGTAACAGTGCCGGTTATGAATTATATTGCGGTACGCGGAAAGGGTAATCCCAATGAAGAGGGAGGAGCCTACAAGCAGGCAATCAGTGTATTATATGCGGTAGCTTATACCATTAAGATGAGCTACAAGGGAAATTATAAAATGGAAGGCTTCTTTGAATATGTGGTTCCACCGCTGGAGGGATTCTGGTGGCAAGAAGGTATAGCCGGAGTGGATTATGGTAAAAAGGATGAATTTAACTGGATTTCTGTCATTCGTTTACCGGATTTTGTTACAAAGGAAGATTTTAATTGGGCAGTAAATGAGGCTTCTAATAAAAAGAAGATGGATTGTTCATCCGCTGAGTTTCTTACGATAGATGAAGGACTGTGCGTTCAGATTATGCATATCGGGGCATATGATGATGAGCCTGCGACGGTTGCGGTTATGGATGCTTATCTACAGGACAATGGATATGAAAATAATATAACTAATACAAGATTACATCATGAGATATATCTTTCAGATGCCAGGAAAGTCGCACCGGAAAAATTAAAGACTGTGATTCGACATCCGATTAAGTTATTGGAGGTAAAGTAAATGGAGGGTTTCGTTATTAGAGATATTCAAGATTCTGATTTTGATAAATGCGTGAGTGTAATCCGTACAAGCTTCTTGACAGTAGCAGAAGAGTTTGGATTAACAGAAGAAAATTGTGCAACGAATGGTGCTTTTATAAAACGTGAACGTTTAGTTTATGAAAAAGAAAATGGTACCCTGATGTTTGTTGCCTGCCTTTTTGATGAAGTCATTGGATTTATTGGAATTAAAAGTAAAGATAATCATATATTTGAAATTGAGAAACTTGGAGTATTGCCGCAATATAGACATTTGGGTTATGGAAAATTGTTGCTTGATTTTGCAAAAGATAAAGCAATTTTATTAGGCGCTAATAAAATAACGATTGGTATCATAGAGGAGAACCTTAGATTAAAGAAATGGTATCAAAGTTATGGTTTTAAGTCTACCGGAACAAAGATTTTCCCACATCTTCCATTTACGGTAGGATTTATGGAGATGAAATTGTAAGAAGGTATCTAAAAGATACTATAAAACTTAAAAGTGGCTATCCCACTTTTAAGTGCGTTCTTGAGATAGAAAATCCTTTATTTTATAATAAGATATAAGAAATATTATAAATTAAAGGAGAAAGTTATGACAAGAATAGTAGAATTTTTAAATGCAAATCCAGTTCAGTATTTAGCAACAGTAGGAAGAGATGGAAAGGCAAAATGCCGCCCGTTTATGTTCTGCCTTGAAAAAGATGAAAAATTATGGTTTTGCACAAATAATCAAAAAGAAGTTTATCAGGATATGCAGGCAAATCCTGAAATCGAGATATCTGTTTCCGATTCAAGCAATGCATGGATTCGCTTAAATGGAAAGGCTATCTTTAAAAATGATATGGAAGTAAAAGAAAATTGCTTGAAAAATCCCATTGTAAAAGGACAATATCAAACAGCCGATAATCCTATTTTTGAGGTATTTTATATCGAAAATCCTCATGGTGTAATAGCTGATTTCTCTGGAAATCCACCATACCAGTTTTAAGTTTAAACGTCAGAAGTTTGTTTTTTATAATCTGTTCCCCAGACAAACATAGAATCAAGTATCGGTTTTAGGCTGACCCCAGTCTCGGTAAGAGAGTATTCCACCTTTGGTGGCACTACTGGATATACCTTACGAGTAACAAGACCTGCATTTTCCATAGCACGCAAATGGCTTGTCAGAACCTTTTGGGTGATGCCTGAAACAGAACGCATCAGTTCATTAAAACGCTTGGTACCTGTTAATAAATCCCGGATGATTAATACCTTCCACTTATCTCCAATTAGTTGCAGTGTGGCTTCTACCGGACAGTCAGAAATTTTTTTACTTGTCTCCATTATCAGAACTCCCTAGTATATTTTTGTACGTACAGATATAAAAGTTATTATCTCTTATTTTATACTATTGATTAACTGAGAGCAAGTCATAAGTAATGAATACACCCAGTATTTTTGGAGTCGCCATAAACAGGCAACTCCTATTTTTTTATAGTAGGATTAGCTTACTTGAAATATTAAGGATATGAAGTGGATGATAATATTGAGGCAAGAATAATCAAATATAATCTCTAAAAAATCTCTGAATATTAAATGAAAAACTTGACAATTGTCAGTTTTATAATATACTACTATTATCGTAGAAATTTAATTTAAATAAATTATTATAATATTATGATTATATTTTATGTTATAGTGGAATTAATAAATAACACATTTGCTGCGACTAATTTTTTCTTATAATTATTATAAAAATTAAATTAAATTAGATATATCCTGGCATCATCATGAGTTATAAAAACTCAGGAAGATTGCCATAATATAATAATAAATGAAGGAGGATTATAATCATGGAAAACACTTTAAATGTTGATTTAAGGACGAGTACCAGAAAGGGCGATAATAATCTACTAAAAAGAAATGGCTATTTATTGGGGAATATTACAGGTAAAGGTGTTGAATCGATTTCCATAGCTGTTAAGAGAGATGAGTTTTTAAGAACAATTAAAAAGGTTGGCAGGAATGCAGTTTTAACTCTTGTTGTTTCTGATGGTAAGAAACATACAGCAATGGTAAAAGAAATACATGTTGCGCCAGTTAGAAATGAAATTTCTCATTTGAATTTTCAGCTGGTGTCACTTACAGAAAAAATCAAGCAGGATGTGGCAATAAAAATTGTTGGCTCAGAGCTTCTTGAGTCCAGAAGATTATTAATCAATAGTTCTATTGATACTATTTTGGTGGAGGGCTTGCCTCAGGATATTCCGGATGAAATCGAAATTGATGTTTCTAATATGGAGGCCGGCGACAGTGTACCATTTGGCGATATTAAGCTGCCAAAGGGAATTACATCCAGTTTTGATCCGGAACAAAAAGTGCTTACAGTAGTTGGTTCCAAGATACGTGATGAAGAAGTAAGTGAAGATGAGGAAGAAACAACAGAATAAGAATTATTCTAAATATAAAAGAAAGCTCTAATTTTTGTTAATTAGAACTTTCTTTTTTTATGTATATGCTGAATAAATATTCAATTTATAGGATTATAAAATAAATAATCATGCATTAATTGACATTATTCTTAAATATCTATAAAATGAAAATTAATATTTATAGAAGGGTAACATGGTAATTTTAAAAAAAGTTGCCATTAGTATAATGATTGATATATCACATATAAGTAAGAAGTATGGTAAAAAGCAAATATTGCGGGACATTAACTTTCAAGTAAAGTGTGGAGAATGTGTTGCAATTATAGGTAAGAATGGGTGCGGGAAGTCTACCCTTCTACAAATAATGGCAGGAATACTTAAAGCGGATGAAGGCAGTATTCATTATTTTAATCAAGATGCCCTAAGGAACAGAAAAGCATTTAGGAAATATTGCGGATATGTGCCTCAGGATAATCCGTTGATGGAAGAGTTGTCAGTCCTAGATAACCTAAAGTTGTGGGGATTTAAGAAAAACAGCTTGGGTGAAGATGTCATAGAGCAATTTGAATTGGAAGATTTATTGCATGTACCTGTGGAGACACTTTCTGGGGGAATGAAACGCAGATTAAGCATTGCATGTGCTCTTTTAGGAACGCCTCCTATTATTTTGCTTGATGAAGCGACAACAGCGCTTGATATATATTATAAAGAAAGTGTTCAGCGATGGATGAAAGATTATCTGAAAATGAATGGAATCATTGTAATGACTACACATGATGAAAATGAGATTCTTGCATCAGATAGATGTCTTGTCATGGACGATGGGAAGTTATTGGAATTGACGGGCAACAATATCAACATGCATAAAATAAAAGAATTGATACAGAGAGGGAAGAATGATGAGTAAACAATACGATCCAATGACAGGAGAATTGATTGACGAAGCGGCGGAAGCTGCAGAAGAACCAACAGAGGCAACAGACACAATTCAAGAAACAATTATAGGATATGACCCGATGACCGGTGAGCCAATAATGGGTAATAAGAATACAAACGTAGAAGTACCTAGGTTTGATCCCATGACAGAAAAGCCGAATAATAACAAAATAATATTTATAGCTTTAGGTGTTGTAGCAGCACTTGCTATTATAATTTTTGCTGGAATTAAATCAGGTGCATTTTTGAGTAAATCCAATCAGGTACTTTTAGCAATGGCAAATACTGTGAAAGAACAATCTCATTTAACAAAAAATCTGGCGGCATTTGGAAAACTCACATCAAATGACTACACGGTGAATGTAGAGGTGGAGGATGTTTCCAGCTCTATAGAATTACAGTACAGTTCAAGTCGATCAGAGAAACAATTACTAGGAAGTGTTAGTTATTTATGGATTCCGGATATTGATTTTGCGGCAGGTCTTACAGCTTCCCAACTAAAACTGCAGATCCCGAGTTTAGATGACCGCGTTTTTACATATAATTATGTGGAAGAGAAAGATGGTTATATCACAGAAGTTCTTGCACAGGATGAAATAGAAGTTTTAGATATGTTGCTTGATTTAGTATATTCATCAAACGATCAGCAATCAATAAGCGAAGATATGGTAAAAATTATTTTAGATGAATATCGTTCTCTTAAATATGAAAAAGTAGATAAAGAAGAATTCGAAGTAAATGGGAAAGATAGAAAATGTAAAGGTTATAAAACAACATTTACGGAAGATAATTGGTTGAATATTATAGATGGAATAGAGAATATCTATTTGGATAATTATGATAATATTATTTTAACTGAAATGGAGATTTTTGAGTCTTTTGAGGATACACGCGATTCAATTGAAGAGCTGGAAGATATAGATTTTACATTTTATATTTATAAAAATCAACTTGCTTGTATTACAATGGATTCGGAGGGTGAAGAGTACGAAATATTATTCAAGGGAAATGAAAATGGATTGCATAACATTGAATTCGTTTCAACTGACTATGGTACACTGATGGAATTAAAGAGTTCAATCAAGAAAAACGAAGAGATATATAAATTAATAGTTGAAGGTGATGAAGTAGCAAAACTGAACTACGATTATAAAACCGGTGATTTTGAGTTAGAGTGGGAAGATTACTATTCACAAACAGTAATTGTAGGTAATTTTCAATCAAATTCCAAGGAACTGACTATGACGATTGATAGTTTTGAAGAAGATGAAGAAGATATGGATACAACAATTGCAATCTTTGTGAAGAAGGGCGCAACCACAGAGAAGATTTCCGGTGAAGAATATGATCTGGGAAATGCATCTGAAACAGATTTGTATGAATTAGTAGAAGATATTGGTTCTGCGTTAGGATATTAATGAATGAAAATTTTATTTACTTACTTTATATTAGAATATAAGAAAAGCATAAAAGTATTAGGAAAGTCCATGATTAGTATAATGCTCATGCTGATACTTTTGGTTACCAGCGTGGCTGCAGTGAGTTATATAACACTGCAGTCACAAGTGTTTCAGAAGATAAATGTAGCTATAGTAATTCCTGAGGAGGAAAAGGAATTGAGAGCTATCACACAGTTTGCATCAGCAATGGATAGTGTGCAAAGTATCTGTGAATTTCAGTATATTGAGAGTGAGAAAGCATGGCGGGAGATGCAAAGCGGAGGGATACAGGCAATCATAGAATTTCCAACTAATTTTTATGAAGATGTTTATGTGGGAAATAATACCCCGGCTAATATTTATTTTCCCCGACAATCCCCCCTTAATGTTATTGTTTTTAGAGAATTACTGACAACTGCAGTTTCTTATTTACAGACCTCGGAGGCCGGAGTATATGCATCTCTATCAATTGCTGCTAATCATCAGACACAAATGGCAAGCGAGGAGATAGGAGATTATGTAGCGTCTCTTTATTACAAAGAAATAATCAGAAGAGGGGCAATCTTTGAGAATGATGTTTTATCCCCGATAGGAACTGTGGATTATAATCAATATTACTTTTCCGCTTTGGTACTATTAGTATTACTTATGAGTGGGCTTAATTGCGGTGGCTTATATAAAAAAAATAATAGGGCAGTGGACCAGAAGTTGAAGATATACGGACTGGGTAGGTGGAAAATATCATTCGTAAAAATATTAGTCATGACGATTACGATGTGGATGGTAGGAATTGTTCTCTATATAGCGGGATGTGGAATGACCTCCATTCTGAAATATGATTTTATGCATTTAGATGGTGGAGCTATTTTCGGGTTGTTTTTGCTTTGCGCTTCGATTGCCTCCTATTTTCATGCAATCTATGCAGTTGCAGACAATAGCTTGCAAGGATCGGTACTGCTTTTAATTGTGAATATTATAATGATCGTATGTTCTGGATTATTGATACCTACGGCATATTTTCCCGATGTAGTAAAACATATTGGAGATTTTTTACCTTTAAATTTATGGAACCGTTATCATATCAATCTTATATTTGGCGAGATTCGTATTAGAGAAATCATGCAGGTGTTTGGGTTAATGATAATAGGAACAGGAATAGGAGCGGTATCCTTATGGAAAGATGCTTGATTTGGTATCGTCTTTGGATGAAGGTATTTGTAAGAAAAAAATCATATTGGCTGCAGCTGGCAGGGATGATACTTTTGCTAATAGTGATTGCTTCCGTATCTCTTCCTGATAGTAAGAATGTTATGGTTGGCATATGTATCAATGACTCTTCTTATGCCGAGAAAATTAGCCAAGGGCTGATAAATGGTAATAGCGTTTTTGAGTATAAAATTTATGATGATAATCAGCTTTATGAAGATATTTTATCAGGGAAAATAGAATGTGGATTTATTTTTAGTGAGGATTTCGATAGTAAAATAGATGAGGGCAACTTAAAAAATTCCATAACCTATGTCACGACACCGTTGTCTTCCAAAGGGGAAGTGGTGAAGGAAACGGTATATTCAGAAATACTTCGTATATATAGTGACAATATATTGAAGGAAAGTGAAAATGAAATCTATGGAAATGGTGATAACGTTAGTGAAGAAAGAATAAGAAATCTGATAGAGCAGAATCATATTTACCAGGAGGGAAACGATGTATTCCAACTTGATATAAAAGAGATAGATATCAAATATCCGGATGGAGTGACAGGGGAAAAAAGTAAAATATATCCGATTCAAGGAATGGCTGGCATTGTTATATTTTTAATCATGTTTTTAGCTTATGGACAGAAATTTGATGATACGGGAAACATGGTTCAAAAGGCATTGACGAAGCGGGAACAGTTCATATATGGATATATAAATACCTTTGCAGCAGGGACATTACCCGCAATCGTTGGAATAGTTTTAATTGCCTTTCTGGCAGATTCAAGAGGAATAGTTGTCGAATTATTAATGATGCTCATATTTGTATTATTAAGCGGTGTTTGGATTATGATTGTGGGAAGTATCTTCCGGAAAAGTACAACCTTTGTAGCTAGTATCATGACGATTGTAATAGCCAATCTCTTATTATGTCCTGTATTTCTGAATTTAGATATGTTTGTACCTGCTATAAAATATATCAGTTTGATTTTTCCTTTAGGGATATATCTCTATTAAGGAAGGGAAAAGATACCAATAGAATAAGTGGACATTTCGTGATATAAGATGTTGCTATTATAGGTCAAAATGTACTAAAATAGAACAGTATGAATAAATAGCTGTAAGAGCAATATTTCATATAAAAATGAAATTTTAGGGAGTATTAATATATGAATATCCAGCTTGAAGATGATTACGGGGAGATGCTAAGAGTGCATCGGGGGCAAAGAATAGCAGAAATGCGAAGGCGGAAGAAAAAGCAAAGATTCATTCGCAGAGTAATAACCAGACTTGTGCTTCCGGCAGCAGTTTTTTTGACAGTCGTAATTTTTATAATTAGTAAAGTATTTGGAGGGAAAGATTCTGAAAGCAGTAAGGCACCAAGTATACCTAACACAGCGGTGACCGCTGAACCTATAGAGGAGTTTGTAAGAATACCGGAAATAGAAGAAGCAATAGAAGAAGAGACGGGAGAGGAGATCGTACCGGCTAATAGCGGGGAAACGAAACACTACTCTGCGGAAACCACAGGGAATACGGAGCAGTTTGGAGGAGATATTGTCAGTGGACATGCAATTCTGATTGATATGGATACGGGTAATATTGTTGCCCGTAAAGGTGAGAAGAATCGAATCAATCCGGCCTCTATGACGAAGATACTGACTTTGCTTGTAGCAGCCGAGCATATAGAGAATCTGGATGATACCTTTACGATAACTGAGGATATTACAGATTATGGCTATCTCAATGATTGCAGTAACGCGGGATTTGAGAAGGAGGAGAAGGTAACGATACGGGATATGATGTATGGTACAATCTTACCTTCAGGTGCAGATGCGGCAGTGGGACTCGCAACCTATGTGGCAGGTTCTCAGGAAGCCTTTGTAGAGATGATGAACGATAAGATTAGGGATCTTGGACTTTCCGAGACAGCACATTTTACTAATTGTGTGGGCGTATATGATAAGAATCATTATTGTTCCACCTATGATATGGCGATAATAATGGCAGCAGCCATAGATAATGAACTTTGCCGGGAGATTCTTTCGACCCGTATCTATATGACATCAGAGACGGAGCAGCATTCGGAAGGAATTGAACTATCAAATTGGTTTATCCGCCGCATAGAGGATAAGGATACCGGTGGTAAAGTACTGGGCGGCAAGACCGGTTATGTACTCCAGTCAGGAAACTGTGCTGCCAGCTTCGCAGCGGACAAGAATGGAAAAGAATACATTTGTGTAACGGTGGATGCCAGCAGCGGATGGCGTTGCATCTATGATCATGTGAGAATATATAAGGAGTTTCTGACGTAAGAAGTTATAAAAGAGATTTTAGTTTCTCCAAAGAATACACCGGCGCAGTACAGGTTTGATTTTTGCAAAGATAAAATGCAGTCTTTCCGGTTTCTATCGGATAGTCTTTGGTAAAAGGGCAAATGGTTGAAAGTAATGCTTCATTTTCCCGTGTCTTAATCAGAATATCCATTTCGCTAAATGGAATATCATGAAAGGTAGTAAGGATTTTCGGAATAACGGAATCATTTTCTGTCACACATACCAATTGATAGGATGGATATAAAATCGGAAACATGGCAACTAATGAGGCCGTATGACCTGCCGGATAGTCGGTGATATTACCGGATAGAAATTCAAGCTGCTGATATGCGGTATCTTTCCAGTGAATCTTACCGGTAAGTGATGCTAGTGTTGTAAATATTTGGGCAGCCAAAGCATTGCCGGAAGGAATTGCGCCATCATATAATTCTTTGGGACGGCTGATCAGCTGTTCACTGTCAGAGGCATATAGATAATAGCCGCCGGAGTTCTCATCCTGAAAATAGTTAACTATATTTGTGGCGATTTTTTCTGCCAATTCAAGAAATTCAGGATTAAAATGACATTGATATAATTCCAGAAGTCCAAAGCAATAAAATGCATAGTCGTCAAGAATCCCCATTCCAACCACTTCACTCTTACGCCAGCGAAGCATAAGTCTTTCTTTTTCGTCAGTCAATGCAGTAGAAATAAATTTCTGCGACTTTATGGCAGCTTCATAATACCTGTTTTCTCCCAATACCGAGTATACCTTGGCAAAAGCGGCAATCATCAGACCATTCCAAGAAGTAAGAACTTTATCATCTTTATGAAGGCTTGTGCGGGAGAGCCTGTATTGATATATTTTTTTATTTAAATCTGATATAGCATCGGGATATATTTCATATTCAGAGTTGCGCAGAAGATTAGGGATGTTTTTACCTTCAAAATTCCCTTCTTCGGTGATATGATACCATTGGTTCCATTTTGTACCGTCTTCGGAGCCGAGTAAATGCAGTATTTCCTCCGGTGTAAATACATAATATTTACCTTCTACGCCATCACTGTCGGCATCCTGCCCACAGTAGAATCCTCCGTTCTCATCCTGTAGTTCATCCAGTACATAGTCAAGAGTTATTCTTGCGACTGTTTCATAGACTTCTTTTTTTGTAAATTTATATGCCTCCAGGTAGACATAGGCCAGAAGAGCGTTATCATATAACATTTTTTCAAAATGAGGCACCAGCCATTGTTCATCAGTGGAATATCTGGAAAATCCCCCTCCGATGTGGTCAAAGATACCGCCTCGATACATTTGTTCCAATGTTTTTTCAGCCATTCCCAAAGACTTATAATCCTTCTCGTGGAAACCGTATTTTAAAAGAAATAAAATATTATGGGGAGATGGAAATTTGGGAGCTGTGTGAAAACCTCCGTTAACGGTGTCATAACTTTGCACAAATTGGTTTACAGCGGATATCAGCAAAGATTTACTGGGCTTCTCACTTGATGACAAAGTTTCATTTTGTCTGAGATAGTTTATCACCGAATCTCCCTGTTTCATGAGAGCCTTGCGATTGCTCTTCCAAAGTTCATAAACGCCGGGCAGCAGGTCCATCAGACCTGTAGAGCCGTATCTGGGCAACTTGGGAATATAGGTAGCGCAGAAGAAAGGCGTTTGCTCCGGTGACATGAAAACCGTCAAGGGCCAGCCGCCTTGCCCTGTCATAGCCTGGCATACGGACATATAAACCGCATCAATATCAGGACGTTCTTCGCGGTCTACCTTGATGCAAACGAAGTATTCATTTAAGAGCGCAGCTACTTCTGAATCCTCAAAGGATTCATGAGCCATTACATGACACCAGTGACAGGTGGAATATCCTATGGATAAGAAAATAGGTTTGTCTTCTTTTTTAGCTTTTTCAAAAGCCTCGGTTCCCCAAGGATGCCAGTTGACGGGATTGTAAATATGCTGTATCAGGTAAGGGGATTTTTCATTGATTAATTGATTGGGTGTTTTTGTATGATTGTCCACGGGATATCCTCCTTTTTACGAAAAAAGAGAATGCATTTACAGTAGAAAATACATTCTCTCATTATTTGAAATTAATTTTTACTTGAATAGTATCCCCCTCTCTATACCAAATTATACTCCATAAAATCATTCTTCAAAGGTCGTTTCATTTCAAATTTGTGATTAACTTTATGGATATGCATGCAAAGCTCATTCGACTCATTTTCTGTATCTCACTCTTCAATTTCCGGGATATAAACTAATTCTTGTAATTTTTTCTGCAACACACTTTTATCTGGTAATTGCAATTGGTATTGTGCAACCAGCATAGAGGACATTGTTCTACTCATAGAATATTCCACAACCTCATCATTTTTTGAAGCACATAATAACAGACCAACACTTGGGTTCTCATTTTCCTTTTTCACCTGACGGTCGAGTGCCTCAAGATAAAAATCCAATTTAGATATATACTCTGGTTTGAATTTTCCAATTTTTAATTCAATTGCAACAAGACACTGTAATCCCCTGTGAAAAAACAATAAATCAATTCTAAAATCATCACCCCCTACTTGAACTTTATATTCTTGATCGATGTAGGTAAAGTCCTTTCCAAGTTCTAAAATAAAATCTCTCATATTCTTTATCAAAGCTTTACGCAAATCATTTTCATGGAACTCATTCGGCAAGTCTAAGAATTCCATAATGTATGAGTCTAGAAATGGGTTCTCCCCGAATTTTTTCACATTTTCCGGTAGAAGCCTTTCTTTCGATAACATATATCTTTCATAATAGCCACTATCGATCTGTCGTTCTAATTGCCTCTTGGAATAGTTTTCTTTAATACATAATCTCATATAAAACTCGCGTTCAATATCTGATTTACATCCCGACATGATAAGCAAATGATTTGTCCAACTAATTTGTGTCACCAGTGGTGACACTATTTCATTATCCTTATAAGTTTCATAAAACTGTTTCATCCTATAAAGGCCTCTTCTATTAAAACCTCTAATTCCCGGAAATGCTCCTTGTATTTCTTTTGCAATGGAGTTAATATATGCATCACCAAATGTTGCAGTTTTTGCCTCTATACTCAAATATTCTCCGACCTGCCAATACATATTAATTAGCTCTTCGTTCACTTTTCTTAATGCATTTTGTCTTGAATCATCAATTATTTTGATTAGATTTCCTGCCAGCACAATCTCGTTACTCATCAATCATTCCCCCCTTCCATTTGTGTCACCACTGGTGACACAAATAATAATATCATAGCCAAGTCTCTTTTTCCACATAGAAAACGGGCATATTATCAATTTCTTAATAATACACCCGCTCAATCCCGTATAACTTGCAATGTACCGCTTTGGTATTTTGAAAACCTGCGACCAGTGACGGGATTGTAAATATGCTGTATCAGGTATGGGGATTTTTCATTGATTAATTGATTGGGTGTTTTGTTAGCTTTATGCATCTTATTACCTTTCAACTATTTTATTTTTATACACATATAGTTCCCAGTGAACAGCGTTTATATCCCAATACTACTTATATAGCTTAAGGAATTCGAACTAAATATTAACCTGAATTATGCCGACATAAAGTATATATGTGATATAATATATTGGGTAATCTTTTTGAAATGGAGGTATTTTTATGCGTTCAAAGACGATGGAAGGTTTAGTGGGAGCCAGAACCAACATGGATATGGCGAATTTTCGGGAAAAGCTGAAGAATATAAGAAAAAGGCAGAAGAAGGCATGAAGGAAGATGCTGAGGAAGCGAGAGAAAAAGAGAAATTAGAACGTGAAATAGCGATTGAAAATCGCAGGGTGGAACGTGAAAAAACAGATGAATATATTCAGGAAAATAAGGAGACAATTGTTGATACCGTAGAAGTCAGCGAAGAGGGAAAAGCATTATTAGAGGATAATATAAATAGTGAAAATCTTCAATCTCCTGAAGTAAAGACCAGCGTCGATATGAAACCTGCCACGTATACCAAAATGGGGCAGGTAAGTAAACCGGATGAAGGAGCCAGCATTTCCGTATCTATATAATAAAGAAGCGTACAATACCTTTCTATTCTGCATAGTTTTGCGCAAAGTACAAAGACTATGATTGGATAGGAGGTATCACTATGGCAAAAGCAGGAATGCGTAGACCGAGTCCTTATGACTCTAAGAATCATGGAACAGAGAATCACCAGCAATTACATCGCCCGAAGAATCAGCAAGCTCAAGTACCGGAGATTCAAGGTGCAGCGAAGAATGGCAATGCAAAGGCCGGTCCTATTAATGCTCCAAACTGGGCAAGAGATGATTATAAAACAGGAAATAACGATAAATGAGATTTAAGAAAAAGGCGTTGCAAAATAGATGAGCAATAATCTATGTAGCAACGTTCTTTTTTGTCTTAATTGGAATTTTCAAGCATAACCAAGTGCTCTATTTGAACATTTTGCGCAACAAACAAGTTTTTACTGTGCAAATATTGTAATTTTATAGCAGATTAGTAACTATTAATCTGAGAACCCGTCAATGGACACCCTATGAAACCGATAGTACAATTAAATTATTGAAACTCTTTAGAAGGGGTGTAAGAGTTCCAGTCGTGTATTGGGGAATTGATACTGATAATAAACAATATGCATAAGAGAATATCTTCACGCTCATCAAGAGTTCCTTAATTTATGGAAGGAGCAAGGTATAAGTATGAGGAAAACGGTAAGAAGTTTAGTAAAGAAAGGTGTTATGTTTCTGCTCTTGTCTTTCGTATGTATGATGCTGCCCAAGCAGCAGGCAGAGGCGTCCAATGATTTTGCCTATGGTGCTGATATTGGATGGCTGACACAGATGGAAGCAAAGGGAATTACTTGGCAAGATGACAATGGGGTAACAAAAGATCCACTGGTTATCCTAAAGGAGCATGGAGTAGACTCCATACGTTTGCGGGTTTTTGTAAATCCGCCCTCCAGCGCTCAGTGGACCAAAAATGACGGAACAGTCTGTTATTTGGGATATGCTGACGAGGGGAGCGTAATTGCTACAGCCAAACGTGCGAATGCGCTAGGTATGAGAATTATGGTTGATTTTCATTATAGTGATCACTTTGCAGATCCTGAGTATCAGGATATTCCTGCCGCATGGTCGGGGCACAATTATTCTCAGCTATTAACAGATGTATATGACCATACTTATCAGGTAATGTCCGGTTTGAAGGCAGCAGGAATTACTCCGGAATGGGTACAGGTTGGTAACGAAATTAATAGCGGAATCCTGCTTCCTTACGGAAACAGCGGAACCAATTTTGGTCAGCTTGCAGGCCTATTGAACAGTGGTTATGATGCGGTTAAGGCGGTTAGTAGTTCCACAAAGGTAATTACACATTTGGCTAATGGGCACAATAATGATGTTTTAGAATGGTTTTTCGATAACTTTCTGAATACTTATGGCGGTAAGACAGATATGATTGGACTGTCTTACTATCCGTACTGGATTGGAAGCGGCTACACCAATAATATTGATTCGCTGATTTATAACATGGATAATATGGTTAACAGATATGGTAAAGAAGTCATGGTATGTGAAGTGGGGGGAGACGAGAGTGATCCGGAGGAAACATATCATATGCTTATGGCTGTTATGAATGCGGCAAAAGGTGTTACCGGAAATAAGGGAATGGGAGTATTCTATTGGGAACCGGAAGCTAATTCCAATGTACTGCCGGATTCCTATCCGCTGGGAGCGACATCACAGGTCTCCTCCAAAGTACTTAAGTTTACTTGGGCAATTGATGCTTACGCCGACAATAAGAGCTTTCCGAATGATTATTCCTATTATAAAATCGTGAACCGTAACAGTGGAAAGGCTCTGAATATAGCGGGAGGATCATCTGAAAATGGCGCCGCGGTAGAACAATATGGTTATGAAGGCTGGAATTCGCAGAAATTTCAGATATTGGAAGCGGAATCAGGATATTTTAAGATAGTCAGTTTACACAGTGGGAAGGTACTGGATATCAATGCATTATCCTCGGAGGATGGAGCCGCATGCATTCAGTGGGATTACAGTGGAGGCTGGAATCAGCAGTGGAGTCTTGAGAAGACCTCGGAGGGCTATTACCATATTATAAATCGTAATAGCGGGAAGGTATTAGATATCTATGAATTGTCAACAGAGGATGGAGGTACCTGTGTCCAGTGGGGTGCTAACAACGGATGGAATCAAGACTGGATGATAGTGCCTGTAGAATAGAATTGAAAATGTAAGAAAAAAGGCTTTCTCTGGTGGATATTTCACCTGAGAAAGCCTTATTCTAACTAAAATATGAAATTTCCAAATCGTATCCTTGCTATAATAAAAAATTAATGATAATATTATAATAAGTATACACATTAACGATAAAAAGCATACATTTAAGATGCATTAATTCTGTCAATAAACGCTACAAATGAGTGCTGTTTCTTAAGAAGAGGAGGTTGTTTTATGGCGTCTTACACGTCCGTTTCCCTTAATTTTAAAGATATGAAGGCAGTTTCCGAAGATTTACTTCGCGACCTGCCATCAACACTGCTATCAGATGCTCTTGGTATCTTGCATTGTGATTCTCAGATTTCATGTGAATTATTATTAGGACATATGACTGAAATGTGCGATTTTCCGATTGTTGGGGGAACCACATTTACCTATCCTATGGCAAGCAGTGTGAATCAAGTCAGCGCGAGCCTAACAGTAATAGCTAAGGAAGGTTTGGAATATTCCATAAGTATTAGTGAACCGCTTAAAGATAGCAGCAGCAAGGCTCAGATGCAGTCTCTTTATCAAGAATGTTCGTCTGGTTTACAGGGAGAGGTAAAGCTGCTGATATCGCTTATGCCCATGAGTACTGATTTGACCACAGACCTTTTTAGCAATGGTTTATTCAATGAGGCAGGTCATATTCCGGTTTTCGGAGGTGTGACCACGAATGATTTGGATTCGACTACAGCCTATGTGTTCTATAATAAAGAGGTGTACCGGGATCGTATGGTTTTAGTTGCCCTTGGTGGTGCGATTCGGCCTGTGTTTGCAGTGGGCACCCAATTGACTGAACTGACAGATTATGGACCGGCAGTAACTCAGTCAGATAAAAACATCGTTTATCGGGTGGATAATATGACATTTTGTGATTATTTAAGGAAGATAGGTATTGAACCGGAACAACGTCAAAATGGAGTGGATGCTATGATTCAATATGGTCCTTTGCCTTGCCGCTTAAGTCATAAGATGGCGGATGATGATGGGGTTAGGGAGATACGCTGTATCACTTATACTAATATAGAAGAGGGAAGTGCGGCATTTTCCAGTGATATGCCGATTGGCACCAGGATACATATGGGGTTGATTCAGTTTGATGATGTGAGAGAATCTACGATTCAATGCCTGAGTCACTTGACTGAGCAGATGAATGCACAGAAGGATTATGAATACAGTGCAGTTCTTGCGGTAAACTGTGTGGCAAGGTACTTTGCTATGTTAGGTGGTGAGAATATAGATAGTGCCATTCTTCATGAAAAAGTACCCTCTCATTTGGGGGTTAGTACTTTTTACGGACATTGTGAAATCGGACCTACACAAGGAAAAGACGGAGAAATCCATAACCGATCCCATAGTGCCTCAGTGGTAATGTGTGCAATATAATAGTTGATAGATTTATTTAGCTGTGGGGAAGAGGGTGAAGAATTGAGTCAATTACAGGAGCAAATGCAAGCACAAATAGAAGAAATGCAGCGTAAAATTAAACAATTGGAGAGAGATAATCGAATGCTTGCCGTGATGAATGAAAATGCAAAACGGCTTAGGCTTTCTTATGAAGCTGAAAAAAAGGTTCAGTATTTGTACAATGATTTGCTTCTGGAACATAGTCCCAATATGATTTTTATGTTTAATGAGCAGCTTCATTTAATGCTTTGGAGTAAAGCTTGTCTGGAATTGCTTTCAGCAACAGATTCAGAGGGTCTATTAAAACTTCCTTTCACCAAGCTTTTTTCATCCGCCATTCAACCGGAGTGGATTGATAAAGTATATAAACAAAACCAGGAAGTTTTATGTGGAAATATCTCGTGTAAATATAATGATACTATTTTTTTTGGACATGGTGAGATTATTCATGCTCAAGTTACCATAGCCCCTATTTTAGATGGTAATCATTGCCTTGGTACGTTGATGACAATCAATGATATTACAGAACTGACCATAGCAACACAAGATGCCGAAGACGCAGCCCAATCAAGAAGCAGATTCCTTGCCAATATGAGTCATGAAATCCGCACACCTATGAATGTGGTTAAGGGTCTTGGTGAGCTATTGAATATGACAGATTTGGATGAGCGTCAGCAGAAATATGTAAATAATATAATGAATGCTTCGGATTCTTTGTTGAGCATTATTGATGATGTACTGGATTTTTCCAAGATAGATGCAAATAAAATAAAACTAACGGAAAGACAATACAGTGTCGTGGATATGCTAATCGGTATTTTACAGGGAATGAATATCAGAATAGAAGGAAAAGGGTTGTGCTTACTTGTTGAAATGGATCCACGACTTCCGGTCACGCTGTCCGGTGATGATTCACGTATCAGACAGGTGATTACCAATTTATTATCCAATGCAATTAAGTATACTAGTGAAGGTTATATACGTATAGTGATACATTCTCGCAAGCGGGAAGGTGTTACTTTCCTACGTCTTTCCATAGAAGATTCCGGCATGGGAATCCGAGAGGATGAACTCCCCTATATTTTTGATGCTTTTACACGAGTAGATTTAGAGAGAAACCGCAGCATTATGGGAACCGGACTTGGGCTTGCAATATCTAAGCAGTTGGTACTTGCAATGGGAGGAAGGCTCTGGGCAAAAAGTACATATGGTAAGGGAAGTACTTTTACGTTTGAAGTACCTCAAGAGGTTGTTGACTCTAATCATATCGCGTATGTTCACAACAAAGCTATTAATTGTTTGTTGTTATTTCCGGAAGGAAAGTTTGCGGAACATATACAGCTTATGATGGCATCTTTGAAAGTCTCACATAAACTTGTTGCAGATATTACCAGAGTTTCTGAATCTTCTGATTTTACTCATTGTATTTTTGATGATTCCTTCGATGAAAATGATATTCGCAGGCTGAGAAGGCAACTGGTGAATTGTCATTTTACGATTGTTAAAAGTATGAATTCACACATAGAACTTTCTGAATACTATGATTATACTATTGAGCGACCGGTTTTGGTGACAGATTTGAGCCAATTATTCCACATGAATAAAGAGGAACTAAATTCGCCTCATGCTGAAAAAGAACAACCTGATGATATTTCGATTGTTAATACTGCTCTTTTGGTAGTTGATGATAATGAAATTAATCAAAGTATAGTCACAGAGATACTCAGTTCCTTCGGCGCAGTTGTAGAGTCTGCTGATAATGGGTTACAAGCTGTTGAAATATGTCAAAAGAAGGTTTATGATATTATTTTCATGGATCATATGATGCCTGTAATGGATGGTATAGAAGCAACCTTCAACATACGTAACGATAAGGGACCCAATCAAAAAACTCCGATTGTAGCGCTGACAGCCAATGTGGCCAATGATATGCGCAGCTCATATTTAAAAAGCGGTATGAATGACCTGATTGCAAAACCTATTGATATGAAAGAAATAAAGAGGGTTTTACATAAGTGGCTTCCGAAAGATAAAATTCAGTGATATCATAGCATTGCAACCCATACTTTACACGAAAAAACCAAAAGGCAACATGAAATTGGTAGAGGTTGCGTAAGTAAAATTGTAAGATGTAAGTACATTCGATATCGAAAAGAATAAAATTTGGAGGCAAATAATGAGCTTTGGAGAGAACTTACAATTTTTACGAAAGAGAAATAATATTACCCAGGAACAGTTAGCGGAGAAATTAAATGTATCCAGGCAGTCTGTATCAAAATGGGAGTCCGACGGCAGTTTTCCTGAAATGGAGAAAATCCTAATTATATGCGATATGTTTTCCTGTGATATGGATACTTTAATGAGAGGAAACGCCGAGGATAAGGTGGCGGTAAATAAGGAAGAGTATGAAGAGCATATGAACAGCCGTTCTAAATGGACTGCTGGAGCTGTTGGATTTATTATACTCAGTCTGGGACTGGAAGCCATCATTAGTAACGTTAGTAAATTTGAACGCTTAGAGGGAGTTATTTTTGTATTATGTGTTGCAATTGCAGTGGTCGTTTTTATTGTAACAGGTATGCAGCATGATAGTTTTAAGAGAAGATTCCCTTACTTGAACTCATTCTATTCGGAAGAGGATTTGTATCAGTTTGAGAAAAAATATCCTTTATTTGTGGCAATTCCGGTAGCAGCTATTATTTTAGGATTTGCACTCTTTGCATTTTTGAGTAATATGGATATAGAATCAAATATTTTTGATGGGCTGTTCTTTTTTGTTATTTCAATAGCATTGGGCACTCTGATATACAGTGGGATGCAGAAAGAAAAATATGATGTGAATGCCTATAACAAAGAGTGCGCGAAAGAAAAGAGCCCTTCCAATGAAAAAGTGGGTAAATGGTGCGGTATCATTATGCTCATTGCAACAGCATTATTTGTTGTAAGTATCGGGATAACAGGAATGGACTACATGAAGGCAAAAGAATTAGGGTTGGATTATAGTTTTAAGAGCTCTATTATGGCATTTAGCTGGGTGGTGTTTCCGGTAGGCGGCATTCTATGTGGTGTTGCTTCTGTGGCTTTATCCAAAAGCGAAGATTATTCATGATTGAATAATCTTTGCGTAAATGCATTACGATAAGCGGTTGGTGTCAGACCAGTTTTACTTTTATATACTTTAACAAAATGTTGAGCCGATGAAAAAGAAAGTTCGTCAGCGATTTCGTTGATTGTTTTATTGGTGTCAACAAGTAGGATGTTGGCGGCATCAACCTTTAAGTTCAGAATCAATTGTTTTAATGATATACCTGCCACAGATGTAAAAAAGTGCGATAAGTATGATTCGTTATAGTTAAAATGTGAAGCTATATCATAGATTTTAAGTGGTTTTGTAATATTTTGCTTTACATAATCTATTATATCGTAATAAATTTGCTTCTGGCTTTTCTTATGAGAAATACTGTTTATTTGTACAGGATTCATTTGTGCATGAAGTTCGCAAAGTATGGTTGTGGTAAAGTAGCTTAATATGCTCGGCGTATATTGCTCTTTTACAGCATCTTGCAGCTGTTTCATTAAAATAATAATTTTGTCCATCTGCGGAAGAATGCCTTCATATGGAATGGATAATAGGTTTTTAGGAAGGGATACTTTATATTCGTTACATTCTGAAGCGGATATATTTTTTTCTATAATTTCATGGTCGGTTTCAAAATGAAGCCAATAAAAATGACAATGCGAAGGTTTAAAGCCTATTCGTCTGTTGAGGGGAGCAGGATATGGCGGGAGGATGATGTAAGAACCGGTAGGAATGGTATGATTCTTTTCAGCAAAGTTAAGATACAGCGTATCCTTTGTATTAATAATAAGTTCATAATTAGTGAGAGGAAACTCATCACTATGCATCCAATTCTTAGATGGTGCTTCGAATTTCCCGGTCATATCATAAGACAACGGTGTGTCTATTTTAAATTCTAAAAAGTGCATATTGCTACCTCATTTTATTTCTTACTAATAATATTATAATCTATGATTTAATTATCTGCAAAAACATATAAGAATTTGACACTTATTCAAAGGTTTATATAGTTTTATAATATTAGGGGACAGGTATAATATAATTATAGCGAAATAATCAGATATTGGAAAGGTATAGGTATAAAATGGGAAATTATCAAAAAGCATATGATGTAAAAGTATCAGATATTAAAATTAAGGACGACTTCTGGTCAGCAATACAGAATTTAATTGTTGATGAGGTGATTCCCTACCAGGAGAAGATACTGAATGATGAGATACCGGGAATTGAAAAAAGTCATGCCATTACGAATTTTGAAATTGCAGCAGGTCTTAAAGAAGGTGAGTTCTATGGCATGGTATTTCAAGACAGTGATGTTGCCAAATGGCTGGAGGGAGTTGCTTATTCCCTGTCTATTAAAAAGGACGAGGAACTGGAAAAACGTGCGGATAACATCATAGATATCATTGGGAAAGCACAGGAGGAAGATGGGTATCTGAATACTTATTTCTTATTGAAGGAGCCGGAGCACAAATGGGAGAATCTTCAGGAGTGTCATGAGCTATACTGTGCAGGCCATATGATGGAGGCGGCAGCAGCTTATTATGAAGAAACCGGAAAGACAAAATTGCTTCATGTTATGGAAAAATTTGCGGATCATATCGACCGTAGGTTTGGAGAGGGTAAAGAGCTGGGAGTTCCGGGTCATCAGGAAATTGAAGTTGGTCTCATGCGGATGTATAAAGTAACTGGTAATGAAAAATATAAAAAACTAGCTTCTTATTTTATAGAACAGCGAGGGAAAAATCCGGATTATTTTGTACAGGAGCGAGAAAAAAGAAAATGGATACATTTTGATATGAATCCGGTAGACAGAGAGTATAGCCAGTGCCATGCACCGGTTAGGGAACAGGACAAAGCAGTGGGGCATTCGGTCAGAGCCGTCTATATGTATATGGCAATGGCAGACCTTGCCATGGAGATGCAGGATGAAACTCTATATGAGGCTTGTTTGAAATTATGGAACAATATTACAAATAAAAGAATGTATATAACAGGGGGAATCGGTTCCACCGTGGATGGAGAAGCGTTTAGTATGGACTACGATCTTCCCAATGACACGGCATATGCGGAAACTTGTGCTTCTATTGCTATGGTGATGTTTGCTAAGAGAATGGCTGATATAGAAGCTGATGGAAGATATGCGGATATTATGGAAAAAGAGCTTTATAACGGAATCTTAAGCGGCATGCAGTTAGATGGTAAGGCGTTCTTTTATGTAAATCCACTGGAAGTGAATGTAGGTATATCCGGTAAACGAGAAGGTTTCAAGCATGTATTACCAAGAAGACCGAAGTGGTATGCATGTTCCTGCTGCCCGCCCAATATCGTTCGCCTGTTAACCTCTCTGGGAACTTATGCATGGACAGAAAAAGATAATGTTATTTATTCTCATCTTTATATCGGGCAGACGGCAGAGCTTACAAAAGCTTCCATACAAATTGAAAGTAAATACCCCTGGTATGGGGATGTGTGCTATACCGTCAACCCTAAATGCGACACCCCATTTACTGTAGCAATTCATATTCCAAGTGGTATCCACAATTTAGTGGTAGAGTTAAACGGAGAAAAGCTAGAGAATTACAAGATAGTTAAAGGCTATTTATACATTGAACGTACATGGAACGAGCAAGATTGTATACAGTTAAGGTTTGATTTAAAACCAAGGAATGTGTATGCCAATCCGAAAGTACGTGCCAATTCCGGCTGCGTGGCAGTGATGCGGGGACCTGTGGTGTATTGCTTCGAGCAGGAAGATGCGGACCATGAATTGCAGACGTATCGTATCATAAAGTCAGGTGAGGTCAGAGAAGAATGGTGTGGAGAAGGCATTCTTAAGAATATGATGCATTTAGAAATAGAAGGAATGCATCTTGTAGATCAGGATAACTTGTATGGGGAAGAAGAAAGTGTTGTAGAGCGCGTTATCTTAAAGGCAATTCCTTATTTTGCATGGGGGAATCGATCCGAAGGAAATATGAGGGTTTGGATGCCGGAAATTATATTGTAATATAAGTAAAAATCATGTAATCTGTATATAAGAATATTACTCTATTGGGGGCAATATGGGGATGTTATATGCAAAAATGATAGATATTCTATGTGTCAGATTTATGATATGGTAGAGGGAGCAGAAGTAAAGAACTGCTCCCTTATTTGCTTGCTTATAATCACTTAAAATGTAGGAGGATTTAAAAATGGATAATATATTATTAAGGGTGAAAGAGAATATAGCGAAAGTAATTGTAGGTAAAGAGGAGGTAACGGATTTATTATTAACCTCATTAGTGGCAAGTGGTCATGTGCTTCTTGAAGATATGCCGGGAACCGGAAAAACGGTACTGGCAAAGGCTCTTGCACAATCGATGGAATTTAAATTTGCCAGGGTACAGTTTACCCCGGATTTACTTCCCAGTGATGTGACAGGACTGTCATATTACAATCAGGAAAAAGGGAAATTTGTATTTAAGGAAGGTCCTGTTTTTACAAATCTCTTATTGGCAGATGAGATTAATCGTGCCACCCCCAGAACACAAGCCAGTCTATTAGAATGCATGGGTGAAGGACAGGTTACGGTAGATGGAGAGACAAGAATTTTGGATCAGCCTTTCTTTGTCATTGCAACTCAGAATCCGATAGAGACATTAGGATGTTTTCCTCTTCCGGAGGCACAAATGGACAGGTTTCTAATGAAAATCAGTATGGGAAGTCTAAGCCCCGAAGATGAGAGACAGATGATTGACCGGTACATTCACTTTGAGCCACTAAAATCCATAAAAGCAGTCTGCTCACATAGTGAGATTAAGAAGTTACAAGAAGAATGCAGACAGATATTTGTTCATGAAGACTTAAGAAACTATATGGTAAATCTTGTTCAGGCTACAAGAAAGTATACAAGTGCAGGAACTAAGCAGCGGAACATTTCAGAAGGGGTGAGTCCAAGAGGAACCCTTGCACTCCTTAGAGCCTCTCAGGGATACGCCATGATACAGGGAAGAGATTATGTTGTTCCGGAGGATATTAAGGAAGTAGCGATTCCTGTCCTGAATCATAGATTGATGACTGAATTCGGCGGTGAACAAGAAAAAACAGCAGTGATAAACGGACTGCTTCAAAGTATAGCATTACCAACTGAGGATTGGGAGAGACCATGATTATCATCTTTTTTCTGGGAGTATGTTTAATAACGGCAATCTGGTATAAATATTATGAAAGAAACTGGAACAAGAAAGTAACCACCCACCTTCATTTTCAGCAGGATTATGTGTACGAGGGAGAGCAGGCCAAACTAATTGAAGTTGTGGAAAATAGAAGCTGGATGCCCCTGCCGGTGCTGGAGGTTTCTTTTCATATTCGTAAGGAAATGATTTTTCATGATATGGAAAATACATATATTAGTGATTATACTTATAAAAGAGATGTGTTTTCCTTAGTGGGGAATCAGCGTATCACAAGACAATTACTTTTGAATTGTACGAAAAGAGGATATTATCAGATTGATAAAGTAGAGCTTTCCGCGTATTCATTACTGTATAGTAATAAATATGCGGTGGATAAGCCAGTAGACGTAGGTATTTATGTTTACGCAAAAAGAACAGATATATCGGAAATTCTCATCAACTATGAAAAGATGATGGGTTCTTTACAGTGTGAAAAACGTTTGTATGATGACCCCTTTGCTTTTAAATCAATTAGAGAATATACCACTGCGGATCCTATGAAGACTATTAACTGGAAGGCCAGTGCAAAAACCGGAGATTTAATGGTTAACACATTTGATTCCACTACGATGAGAAGCATTATGATTTATCTGGATTTAGAAGACTCAGGTATTATGAAAAATGAGCATTTAATTGAAGAAAGCATTTCAATCGTAGCTTCACTGGCACAGAAATTTCTTCTAAAGGGAATGGAAGTGGGACTTGCTATCAATGTTTCTTCCAATCATAATGAAGAGGGAATTTATGTTGAACCAAAGTCCGGTAAAGGCCAATTAACTATGATAGAGCGCTTACTTGCCAAAAGGAGAATAGGTGAAACAATCGTAGAGTTTTCAAAGACATTTGAAAATTTATATGAGGAAACGTTTCCTATCTTCATTTCAAAGAATGCTTCTGATATGAATAAGCGAAGCATGGAGAAATTCTTAGGCAAGGAACAGACCGGATTATGGATTCTCCCCATTTCCCGGAATGATAAGTGTAAAATAAAGCCGTCAAGTAATCTGCGACTGATTCAGAGGGAGGTATCCAGATGAGAAAAACGATTAAAGTTTTAGCAGGCTGGATTCATGCCACGCTAATCCTTGCCCTTGTGATACCGCTGATCTATGCAATGGGAATGTCTCAGGCAGCAAGCACAGAAGTGAAGCTGTACGCTAAGTGTCTGATCATTGCCTTCCCTGTGGTGCTGACAAGTCTTGCAATTAAATATTGTAAAAATTTATTATCTTATTTGATGATCTGCATCTTTATTTTTGCAGCAGTATTTTATATGGCATGGTGGCTTGTACCAGTAGATCCTGATGGCACTACTATGTGGGGATATGTGGTTATGATAATACTTCAAACACTGCTTATCATTATTATGCGATTTTTCGACAGAGTAGATGCAAAAAGTAGTCACGAAGAAGATATGGTTTCCAGCCCTTACTGGAATCCTGAATACAATTTATTAGATAAACCCAATGTTTTCTTACTAATATATTTCTTTATTATTTATGTAATTTGTAAAAATTTTGATAATCCAGCTGTCTGTAATGCCGCTTTTATCAGTGCTATCATATATTTATTTATAACTATTTTATATGAGTATATTGTCAGAACTGAGGAATATTTATCTTTAAATAAAAGAGTATGTAATTTGCCGTCAAAGAGAATATACGGAATAAGCAGTGGTGTACTGGCTCTGTTTCTGCTTCTTTTAATGATTTTTACGATTCCCTCACTTTTAACCATTCATCAAAGACAGTATACGGATTTCAGAAAATGGCTTGAGGGAAGAACCATTGATTATGGTGACTTAATTTCCGAAAGTGAAAAGGCTCAAGGAAATATGCCTAATCCCCTGGGAGAATTCATAATGGAACAGGGACCGCCCAAAGAACTTCCCTTCTGGGTCGATATACTCTTTTATATAGTAGAAGCAGGTGTTATTATCTTCTTTATTATCCTAGTTCTTAAAGGAGTTTATGGAACCTTTCATAAATTTAAGGATACATATGATGAAAACGGAGATATCGTAGAAGCGCTTGAAAAGACAGAAGTGGAAGAAAGTGAAAAGAAGCTATCTAAAGAGAAGAATGGAAAAATTTCTGAAAGAGAAAAAGTCAGGCGCCATTACCGTAAAGTAATTAAGAAACATAGAAAAGAAACACCTTACCCACACGAGACACCTTTGGAGATTGAGGTGAAAGCGGGAATTGCAGATAGTGAAGAAGGAAAACAACTGCATATCCTGTATGAAAAGTCAAGATATGGAAGATAATGGGGAATCTATCATAATTTAAATCTTGTTATTGTACGATATATAATATACAGCCAAATTAGGGTGATTATACTTACAAGGAGGTAAATATGATCGTACAGCATAATTTGACAGCAATGAACAACGCTAGAAATTTTGTTATTATATCAGGAAAAAAGACGAAGACAACTGAAAAGTTATCTTCTGGTTATAGAATAAATCGTGCAAGTGATGACGCAGCAGGACTATCTATCAGTGAGAAAATGCGCAGGCAGATTCGTGGTTTGAATCAGGCATCCTTGAATGCGCAGGATGGCATTTCTTTGGTACAAACAGCAGAGGGTGGTCTTCATGAAGCCCACGATATGATCCAGAGGATGCGTCAGCTTGCAGTGCAGGCGGCAAATGGAACTTATTCTAAGAAAGACAGAGAATATATACAACAGGAAATTGATCAGCTTGTTGAGGAAATAGACAAAATATCCAATTCCACAGAGTTTAATGGAATTAAGCTTTTAAATGGCTCTTTGGACGGAAGGTTTGGCTCTGTAAGGAAAGCAGATTCCGGGATCAGCTTAGATGAACTCCAATCCATGATAGGTGAAGATGAGTTAGGACTCCTTTTCAGGACTACTTTTGATTTTACCACTTCTCAGGTACCCATTGGAGGCGACACTTCAGTCGGATATGAGGGGTTAGCGGAGACACTGGAAAAACAGATTGTGCCTCATATTGTAAAAAACTTAATGGATAATTACTCGGCCTTTAGCTACCTAAATGGCTCTACCATAGGAATTGGCTTAAGAATATATAATCAAAATACAAGTACCAGTGCCTATGTGCAGACTGCATGCAAGGAACAGTCTGGCGACGGAGATTTGAAAGGTATTATACAATACCAGCTGGGCATCAATCTCAAACATATTCAACTGGATGCAGATGGAAATATAACAGCTGATAGCAGAACGCAATTAGAGGCAACGATTGCTCATGAAATGATTCACGCGTTTATGGCAGAAGCAACGACCAATGGTATGGTGGGGAAGGATAGTTTCCCGACCTGGTTTGTGGAAGGAATGGCTCAAACAGCATCCGGTCCCGGCAATTGGCTGCCGGACTTAAGCTCGGATGGACAGATTAAGAATTTTTTATCTAAAATAGGATCAAGGTATAGTAGTGCAAACGCTGAAGCCAATTATGGGACAGGCTATCTGGCAACGATGTATCTGGGATACATGGCAGGAACCGGTAGTAACCTGAGTCAAACAATTCTGAATGGTCTTAATAATATAATGTCACAAGTAAGGGATGGAGATTCTTTAAACAATGCCGTAAAATCATACACGAAATATGAAAGCTTAGAATTGTTTGCCCGTGATGTGCAAAATGATGTGGATGCGTATCAGTTTGTTAAAGATTTAATTGCGCAAACAGCAGGTGGTAGAGGGGGACTTATTACCGGAGATATTACCGCCACAGATTTAGCGGCTGATACAGATGCAACTAATTCCGTATTTAAGTTGTATACGGATAGAGAAAAAGTACAAAATATTTATTCAGGTGACTATGTCATATTATCTGGGGGCGGTTTGAGAGGTCCCCAACCTCCGCCGGGCATAGGCGGAACAGGGGGCTTGTCTACAGGTCCTATCGGAAGTTTAAAGCTTCAGGTGGGTACGGAGAGCGGTGAACAGATAGAAATCAGTATTGAATCAATCAGCGCTAAGTCTTTAGGAATTGATTACTTAAGTGTAACAACAACGGAGTCTGCAGGTTGGGCAATGGATTCTCTGGATGTAGCGTTAGAGCATGTTTCCAGGGTTAGATCTTCACTTGGAGCCTATCAGAATCGTTTGGAGCATACCATTGCTAATTTAGATAATATTTCAGAAAATACACAGGCAGCAGAGAGTCGTATTCGTGATACTGATATGGCAAAAACAATGGTGGAATATTCGTCAAGCAATATTATTATGCAGGCGGCACAGTCACTTCTTGCACAGTCCAACCAATCCAATCAGGGAGTGCTGACATTATTAAGATAACGTAAGGAGGGTGCTGGGAAATGGGACATATTAAGAGGTTGTTATGCGAATGCGGATATGAAAAAATATTTACACAAGGTACAGGAAGCCGTCTTCCTGATGCGGCATACATCAATGAGAATTTTGCAAAGGACAAGTTAACTGATTTTAATAGAAGTCTTCAGTCGGAAAGTCTGGGAAGAATTTTCTATATTGAAAATACGGTTTCATACTGCGGTGTTTGTAAGGAACTGAAAGAAGGCAGGAAGCTTCATTATCAGGTGGACGGTATTGACCAGACAGTTTGCGAGGATTGTGACACGTGTGGCAGTGAACTTAAGCAAACAATAGACGGCGAAGTGTTATGTCCCCGCTGTGGGAATATATTAAGTGAAGAAACAGAAGGATTCTGGGATTAAAAATGCACCAAGGTAATTGAACCGGCTCCCAATCGTTAGTTAGGTCTATTTTTGGGAGTCAGTTCAAATAACTTGGTGCTTTTATTATAATTTTCCATGTTTACATGTAGGCAGTTGGATATTTAAGTCGCTGAGAGGAATTGCGAATTCAGGTATTCCGGTAGAGTAGGGTGCAATGTCATATTGCTGAAAATATATCATGATATAACCTGGTGAGAGATAATAGTTTTGCGGGTATAAGGATTTACGGATCCGTTGTACATAATCACTGAAATAATTCTGCTGAGAAGCCATTTGGCTCTGGATTTGCTGAATAATGGATTCATTTATCTTACTTCTATACGAATCGCCATAAGGAAAAAGAGTGTATAGAGGTATTTGTGCGCCGAGGTTCACATCCCATGTCTCGGAAGTACGTACGGTACTACCGTGAGCTCCGCCCGCATATTCATATTTATCAGTATAAAGACTAAGAATACAGTCTTGGTTGTAGGTTATGGTAAATACACTGATTGCCTCATACGTATGCACCGGAAAGTTATCCTTTTTACTTTGGTAATAATCCTTTGTGGCCATAGGAAGAAGAATGCTCTTAATATAATGCTCAAAGTTTAAGGCTGCACCTGTATAATAGGCATTAATTTTGCTCACTGATTTATGAAAGCAAGCCGATAAAAATTGTGGATATTGTATGTTATATTTCAATATAATGTCAATATCTATTTTAATTTCATTATTTATAGTAATTGTTACATATTCAAGGGGTGAACCGATAGCCATAGCAAAACCTCCTATCTTTACTATCATCATATGGTATGGAAATAAAAGGGTGTTAGTAATTTTGCCTGTCTTGTCAGATGATTTTACTTGTGATACAATAAGCAACAAACAATTGAGAGGAACAAAAGATGGAGACAATAATAGAACAGATAGAGCAATTAAAGAAAGAAAAAGGCGTAGTAATATTAGCTCATTACTACACTGATGAAAGAATACAAGCTCTTGCTGATTACGTTGGAGATTCCTATTATCTTAGTAAGATTGCGACAGAGATACCGCAGCAGACAATATTATTCTGCGGTGTGACTTTTATGGGAGAGAGTGCAAAGCTTCTTAATCCTGAAAAGACAGTCATTATGCCGGATACTACTGCCGAATGTCCAATGGCTCATATGGCAGATATTGATGAGATAAAAAGGGTGAGAGCGGAGAATGAAGATGTTGCCGTAGTATGTTATGTGAATTCCACAGCAGAGTTAAAAGCCCATTCTGATGTATGCGTAACTTCAGCAAATGCTTATCATATTGTGAAAAAGCTGCCTAATAAGAATATATATTTTATACCGGATGGCAATCTGGGAAGATATATTGCAAGCAAGATACCGGAAAAGAACTTTATTCTGGGTGACGGTTTTTGTCACGTACATACAAGTATTACAAGGGAAAATATTGAACATGCAAAGAAGCTGCATCCGGAGGCTTTAGTATTAGCTCATCCTGAGTGTACATGGGACGTGCTTGAGATAGCTGATTATATCGGAAGTACTTCAGGAATTATAGATTATACGGTAAAAAGCAAAGAGGAAGTATTTATCATTTGTACCGAGATGGGAATCTTATATGAACTGCAGTCAAAGAGCCCTGATAAGAAATTCTACTCTGTGGGGCACAGACAGTTTTGCCCGCATATGAAGCGTATTACATTAGAACAGATTGTGGAGCAGCTACAGACCTTGGATAATACCGTAGAGGTTAGTGACGAAATGCATGAAAGTGCCAACAAACCATTAGTAAGAATGATGGATTTATCATAAAAGAGGTAAATAAGAAAATGAAGGCAGATATTATTGTAGTAGGAACCGGCGTAGCGGGTTTGTTTTGTGCCCTTAATTTGCCGGAGGATAAGGACATCCTTTTGATTACCAAGAGTGCTTTGGAAGAAAGTGATTCTTACCTTGCCCAGGGCGGAATCTGTGTACTGAGAGAAGAGGACGATTTTGATAGTTTTTTTACGGATACTTTAAAAGCCGGGCATTATGAGAATAGTACGGAAGCAGTACGGCAGATGATTCAAAAATCGCCGGAAATTATTCGGGATTTAATTTCTATGGGTGTATGTTTTGAACAAAAGGATGGGGAGCTTCTTTATACAAAAGAGGGAGCCCATTCAGTCCCCAGAATTTTGTATCATAAAGATATAACCGGACAGGAAATCACGCAGAAGCTTTTGGCTCAGGCAAAGAAGAAAAAGAATATTACATTTATGGAACAGACGGAATTGATTGACCTGGTACCATATAATGACTGTTGCACAGGTGCTATTCTTCGTACCAAAGACAAAGAGGTTATAAAAGTAGATTGTGATTATACGGTACTTGCAACCGGCGGAATCGGAGGTTTATATAAAAGCTCCACAAATTATCCCCACCTGACAGGGGATGCATTGGCACTGGCAATTAAGCATAAGATAAGATTAAAAAATATCAACTACATACAGATACATCCCACCACCCTGTATACAAAAAAACCGGGAAGACGTTTCCTTATCTCGGAATCGGTGCGGGGAGAGGGGGCATATTTACTGAATGCTAATAAAGAGCGATTTGTAGATGAGCTTCTTCCAAGAGATGTACTGACTGAGAAAATCCAACATCAGATGGAGAAAGAGGGAAGCAGGAATGTATGGCTTTCTTTGGTTCATCTGGGCAGTGATGTGATAAAAAATAGATTTCCCAATATATATAAACGCTGCATGGAGGAAGGAATAGATATTACAAAAGATTGTATTCCAGTTATACCGGCGCAGCATTATTTTATGGGTGGAATTGATGTTGACCTTCATAGCAAAACCTCCATGGAACATGTATATGCCATCGGAGAAACCAGTTGTAACGGAGTCCACGGTGCGAATCGGCTTGCCAGCAATTCGCTGCTTGAAAGTCTTGTATTTGCAAAAGAGGCGGCAAAAGATATCACCAATACGTATCAGAAAACCATTTTTTCTCCGATATCGGTAGATATGAATGTTTATCATAACTATAAAGAGCTTAAAGCAAATGATAGAAAACTGGTTTTAGCGGAGATAGAAAGGGTAAAACAGAATGAACAACGAAATAACTCTAAGATTAAATGCGGATGATCTAATCCTGCAGGCTTTGAAAGAAGATATATCTAGTGAAGATATTACAACGAATTCGGTAATCAGAGAGAAGCAGATGGCTAAGGTTCAGCTTTTATGTAAGCAGGACGGTGTGATTGCAGGCATGAATATTTTCAGCCGTGTCTTTATATTATTAGATTCTTCCGCAGAAATAGAAACTTTTGTAACAGATGGGGAGGAAGTGAAAAGCGGTGATTTACTTGCAGTAGTTACCGCCGATGTAAAAGCATTGCTTTCCGGAGAGAGAACAGCGCTGAATTATTTACAGAGGATGAGCGGAATTGCAACTTATACTCATTCCATTGCAGAGCTGTTAAGAGGAAGCAAGACCAGATTGTTGGATACGAGAAAAACAACTCCTAATATGAGAATATTTGAAAAGTATGCGGTAAAGGTTGGAGGCGGTTATAACCACCGTTATAATCTGTCAGACGGTATCTTATTAAAGGATAACCATATAGCCGCAGCAGGAGGGGTGAAGAAAGCTGTCGAAATGGCAAAGGAATATGCTCCGTTTGTGCGCAAGATTGAAGTGGAGGTTGAAAATCTTACAATGCTGGAGGAGGCCTTGGAGGCGGGAGCAGAAATCATTATGCTGGACAATATGAGTACGGACATGATGAAACAGGCCGTGGAAATGGTAGCCGGCAGGGCAGAAACAGAATGTTCCGGTAACGTGACAATAGAACGAATAACAGAGCTTAAGGAAATCGGTGTGGATTACATCTCCTGTGGTGCTTTAACCCATTCCGCGCCCATTTTGGATGTATCCCTAAAAAATCTTACTATTATTAATTAAAATATTAATAAAGGAGATGCCGCTCCATGACTATTGTCATTTTGCGGCATCTCCAATTTTTTAACCTTCAGAATTATGATCCGAATTGTCATCTGATTTATCATTTATGATATCTCTAATGATTTTATCAATATCCAATTTCTCCATAATTTTTTCTTTAAGCTCTTCTAAATCAATTACTACATCAGTATCTTCATCATCCTGATTGTCAGGTTGAACCTTTCGGTCATGTTCTTTCACATCCTTGATACTGGTTTTTATATTTTCAAATTTCTGTTTCACCTGATCGGTTATATAGTTTATTTGAGAATTGATACTTTTCTCAATACGATAGAAGCTGTTCTTATCTTTCAGAGCTTTGGTGGAATACCACATGGAAGGATCAAAGCCGTCATCACCCCAGATGATATTATGTCTCAGTGGACGCTGACCTTCAAACTCATCAAGAATTTCTTCTAAATCAGCATATTCTGATTTATCTTTTGCATTCATAATCGTAGTATATGCGTTGCAGGATACAAACTTTAACTGTGTATACTCGTTATCCTCTGTAGTAAAAGGAAGTTCGAATAATAACCATCCGCGATGCTTTTTCACTGGCTTAATGTAATCCCGGTTTAACTTGTATATCAGTGGATTATCTGTATCATTGTTGTAAATGATATGAAGCTGACATACTTCATCAGAATTCCTGTCGTTCTCACCGCCGTTCAGCCAAAAGGTAAAGGTATAAGCAGTGTTTTTCTCTAATATAAGCTGCTTGCTTATGATTTCTGTTGGATTGCCATCAGGTCCCCAGGATCCAATGGTAAAAGCTTCTGCTATTTCTCCGCCTATACCGCTTATAAAACTTCTTTCACCCTTGTTTGTTAAGCATTCCGGATTCAGTTTCCATTCTCTTGCATTAAAATATATTCTATTTTCCATTAAATTACCCTCCATATATATGGACGGATCGGAATCAGAAAGACGTATTTGACGGTCATTCTCATACACGGCCCGCCCTTTTTTCACGAGTCCCTTAGCCCTATTTGGATAAGTGACTCCAATCTGTTTCCCGGTTTGATCAATAACTACTACGTTTTTTTCTATGGGTCTCTCCCCCTTTGCTATTGATTTTTATTGATATCCCTGTTTTTTATTATGGGTGGCATCCCCTGATATACGATTATTGTAAAGTATATTCATGCAAAATACAATAAATTCTTTATTAAATATTCCATATGTGCCCCAGAGCGGCTATCGCAGTAATTAAGGGAATCTATGCACAGATGGATAAGGAATTATGTATAGGGTGCGGAATATGTGAAAAGACATGTCCTGCCAGCGTAATAAAAGTGATAACTCGTGTAGCTAAACTATAGTCCCTGAAGTACCCGAACAGAAGAAAAGAACTGTTGGGGGACATTATAACTCGTGTACATTCCCCCAAATACCCGAAGTACCCGAACAGAGGAGGTTGATATATTATTGTTCATGAATAACCGAAAGGAGCATGAACAATGAAAGTAGTAACATTTGAAACCATGGATGGAAGGACAAGGTATTATCTTGCGGCAGATAATGAAGAGCCAGTAGAACCTGTTCTTAACTATCTCAGATTTGAGGACAACAGAGGGCTGGCAAGAAATACGCTGCGCCTACACTGTATTCAACTAAAACATTTCTACACATTTTTAGAACAGAAGCAGTTGAAATACACGGATATAACAGTAGATAATCTTGCAGAAATGATAGCCTGGCTTAAATATCCCACACTGCCGGAAAAAGTGATACCGCTGATGTTGGAGCCAGCGGTAAAAGCCCAGACAATCAATGCGATTCTTGATACAGTGATAGGCTTTTATAACTATCTCCTGTTGCATGACGGATTTGAAAATAATCTATCTGAAAAGCTGGTTAAATTTGTGAAAAGTCCAGGTAAGAATTACCGATCTTTTCTAAATGGCATTGCGGATAAAAAACGCGAAAAGAGATATATGCTGCACCTTCCCGTTCCGCAATCAAGAATTAAGGTAGCTGCAAAAGAAGATGTCCATATGCTTATGAGGGCTGCCAATAACATCAGGGATTACTTTCTGCTGTATCTTCTCTTTGAAACAGGAATGCGTATTGGGGAAACATTATCCCTATGGCTTGAGGACATTGAGATTTCCGACTGTACAATAAGTATCCATGACAGGGGTGAAGCGGAAAATTTAGCGGAGATAAAGACAGTATCAAGTCCAAGAAAACTTGACTGTACCCGGGAACTGATGGAAGTGTTTACGGAGTATGTGTGTTTCTTTCATACAGAAGGAATAAAAACCAATCATGTCTTTATCAAGATGATGGGGAAAAATGCCGGAAAAGCAATGGATTATACCGATGTTGATAATCTATTCCGAAAGCTCAGGAAAAAGACAGGGATCTATATCACTGCACATATGTTTCGCCATACATCATTAAGCATTCTTAATTCCGCAGGATGGGAACCAGAGCTGTTACGTATAAGGGCAGGCCATAAAAATATTTATACAACACTCAATACCTATGATTGAGATATAATAGGCATAAATCAGCAAGAACCCTTTATCTACAAGGGTTTCACGCCGATTTATGCCTATTTTTTTATTGCCAAAAAACATTGCAAAAGCGATTTCGAAGCAAAGGAGGTTCAAAAATAAGTACCGTGACAACCGCAATTCACTCATCATGGATTGTGGCTGTCTGCTGAAAGGCGTTCCCTCGGGAGCGCCTTTTGCCGTGTCCAAACAAGGTGGTGGAGCTATGTCAATACTTTGGACAAAAAAAGTCGAAAGACTATGCCACTTTTTTAAGTTCAATTTCCTCCTTTTGCTGTGGAGTCATGTAATTAATGGCACTGTGAATCCTTTTTCTATTATACCAGGATTCTATATACTCAAAGATAGCCCTGCGAGCTTCTTCGGAGTCTTGATAGGTATGTAGATAAATCTCTTCCTTCTTCAGTACAGAATGGAAAGATTCGATGCATGCATTATCATATGGATTTCCCTTACGGCTAAAGGAATGTCTGATTTTTGCAGTAGATAAATAGTTTTCAAAGAGCTGGCTGGTGTATTGACTGCCCAAATCTGAATGGAGAATAATTCCCTCTGTATATTTTACATTCAGACAAGCATTTTTTACGGCTTCCAGCGCCAATTCAGCTGTCATTGAAGTTCCATAAGCATATCCGATAATCTTACGGCTATATAAATCCATAACAGAAGCGAGATACGTCCACCCCTCTTTTAATACGTGAATGTAGGTAATATCGGTACACCATTTCTGGTTTATAGTATCTGCTTTAAAATTACGATCCAGGATATTTTCTTTATCATCTGGTACAGCTCCTTTATTGGCATGGTGATTATATTTTTTCACTACCTTAGAACGTAGTTCCTGAGCCTTCATGTGGCGTTGTACACGCTTTAAACTGCATGGTATGTTACTGTCATTTAAAGAACGACAGATTTTCACAGCACCATATATACCCTTTGATTCGTTAAATACACGTTTTACTTCCTTGTTAAATGTTTCATATTCCTTTTGCCTGTTTGAAGGTACACAGACCAGAGCTTTGTAATAGGTACTCTTAGGAAATTTCAAAGCACTGCAAAGCTGGATTACGGTATAGTATTTAAGATTATTTTGAATAAAAGTCACAAGTTCGGTTATTGTTCTTTTGCGAATATGGCGGTCGCTTTTTTTAATATTTCATTCTCAATTTTAAGACGTTGCATTTCTTTTTGAAGAGCCTTAAAATCTTTCATAGTAATCATTTCTTTTTCTGAAACCTTAATAGGGGATAAATTCTTTACCCACCCGGAGAGAGTAGATCTAGATACGCCATATTCACGTTCCAACTGTGGAAATGAATAATTTCCTGTTCGATACAAATCAACGATTTGCTGCTTAAATTCTGCTGTATAGAATTTTTGGTTTTTAGCCATGTTGAACATCTCCTTTGCTATTTCATTTATTATTATAGGTTGTTCAACTTTTCGTGTCCACACTTATATACTAACACCACCGAGTTTTCCACCATGAACCGCTCTTATGATGAAAAAATGCTCCATGCCAAGCA
>CAYXCV010000002.1:0-62871 GCA_964463365.1 uncultured Kineothrix sp. | reverse complement strand
TAACTTAGATGTAAGTTCAAAAAAGAGCCTTACAAGAGAAGAAATAAATCAATACTTTTCTGATATTGAAATAAAAATAGATTCTTATCTCTCCAGGTTAACAGACAATCAACTATTGAAGTTCCCGCCTTACTGTGAGTACAATAAGTTTACATTGATTCTGGCACAGTTCAGACATTTACATACTCATATGGGAATGATAATGGGATTTATTATAGATGACACAAGTTTATGGCCAAGAGTGCTGGGATTAGAAAACCCCTTTCCGGATGGTGAATACAATAAATACTGTTAAATTTTAAAATAATGTTATGAAAGCTAATGACATACAGTTGTCATCAATGCTTTGTTATTATAAAATAAAAAAGTAATGGAAAGGGTATGGTTATTAATATGTCAAAACAAAGAAATCCTTATGATTTATGTCCTGTATTCGAGAATGATAATTTTTGTCTGCGGTTTGTTGAAACAAAAGATGCGGAAGATTTATTGAAATGTTATAGGGACAAAGCAGCTCTTGCATTGATGAACGATGATAATTGCAATTTTGGGTATGAGAATGTGACACTGGAGCAAATGAGTCACAGTATACAATTATGGTTGGATTCTTATGAGAACCGTCAATTTATCCGCTGGAGTATTGTGGATAAACAGAAAAATATAACAGTTGGCTCCGTTGAATTATTTAATAGGAAATCAAATGATTATTTTAACAACTGTGGAGTGTTAAGACTGGATCTGCGCAGCGATTATGAACATGCGGCACAAATAGAGGAAATCCTTGCACTTATTTTGCCGGATAGTCCGGAGATGTTTGAAAGTTCCATCATTATAACGAAGGCAATACCGGCCGCAAAAGATCGTATAACAGCACTTCAAAATCTGGGTTTTAGTAAAACAGAGGAGCTTTTTACAGGCGGCGATGGTACGCAGTATGGTGATTATTGGATTTATTCGAATAAGGAGTGAACAAATGCATTTAGCCAGCATCTATTTTATTGTTAAGGATTTTAAAAAGTCAATTACATTTTATGAGAAGTTACTTCAAATGCCTGTTACAACACAAAACATGGATAGATTTGCAATGTTTCAGTTTGAGGGAAACTGTATCGCACTAATGAATGGTTATTTTGATTCAAAAAACCCGGATAAAGTAGTACACAGGGGTGAATATGCAGAATACTTTGATGATTTGGAGACCATATCCAGTATGCCCAATTGCCGTAAAACTGTGTTAAACTTTTGGGATGAGAATTTGTTGAAAGAATACCAACGAATTAAGGATTTAAAGATTACGGATCATTTAACAAAGATAAAGTATGTTTGTAATGTAAGCCCATATTATTACTTTCAATTCACAGATCCGGATGGCAATATTATTGAAGTTACAGGAAGTTATAGTCCTAAAGCAGGTGAATTTGATTAATGATCAATTTAGGAATATTAGGAGGGGGATATGTATAATATCATGTTATTTGCAAAAATGTTTTTAGGAATATGGTGTGGAATCGGATTGGTCTTTTTACTGATAGGTTTCTTTATGTATTATGCTTATAAGTCGAAGGAGCGAAAGTGTACTGCCGTTACAGTTGGAAAAGTAATAGGGTATGAGGTGAGACATTCCCATGAAGATAATACACGAAGTAAGCATCCTGTTTTTGAATACTATGCAGATGGTCTGAATTACACAATGGAATCCGGTGTTGGAACCGGTGTGATGAAGCTGGCAGTGGGACAGAGTGTTACCGTACACTACAATCCACAGAGCCCTAATCAATATTTTGTTGAGGAATATAAATTAGGGAAACGGTTAGGTTTTGTTTTTCTTCTGGTTGGCGGAGTATGTATTGTAATAGGAATTATTTTATTTATTCTTTTTATGTTGAAAAGTTAAGGAACTGTAATTGTGAAAAGAAAGGCAGATAGCATGAGTAGAATATTACTTCTTGAGGATGATGTTAGTTTAATTGATGGATTATCATATACATTGAAAAAGAATGGGTTTGATATTGATATTGCCAGGACAATAGAGAGTGCGAATGCCTATTTGACTCAAAATCAATATGATTTATTGCTGTTGGATGTTACACTGCCTGATGGCACTGGTTTTGAAATATGCGAAAGAATGAGAGGGAACAGTAACAATGTTCCCATTATTTTTTTGACCGCTTCCGATGAAGAGGTGAATGTGATTCGTGGCTTAGATAGTGGTGCCGACGACTATATTACAAAGCCGTTTAAGATAGGAGAATTGCTTTCCCGTATTCATGCTTTGCTGCGGCGTGCAAATTTGGTGGAGCAGGATAATAAAAATTATATCACCAGCGGAAATATTACAATTGATTTACTTGGCAGTCGCGTGATGAAAAACAATGTTTCCATAGAATTAACAGGAGCAGAGTATCGTTTGCTCTGTTTATTGATCAGAAACTCAAATCAAACAATGACTAGAAACAGTATTTTAGATAATTTGTGGGATGGTACCGGAAACTTTGTTGATGATAATACGTTATCGGTCTATATTAGGAGATTACGTGAAAAAATCGAAGAGGATCCATCAAAACCCAAACACTTACTGACAATAAGAGGATTTGGATATCAATGGAAAGAGGTGCAGTGATGAGCTTTCTAAGGGATAAAATATCACGAAATTATTTTAGAATGTTAGTAATTTTCTCCGTTCTGTTTCTTTTTTTTAGTTTGATTTTCTGTATTTGGCAAACCGAAATGACTAAAAGTATTTTAATTAACAAAAATAAAACGGTTACTTCTGCCTTGCTGGAACAAGGGATCGGTGTTGACGTCATTACAACTGCACTCACTAATACCAAAGAGAGTGAAGAAGCCAACCTGCTTCTACAGCAAGCAGGTATCACGAAACAAACAGCGTTTATTTTCTTTCCGGAGCTTCGTAATATGTATTTCCGGACGGTTATTGTTATGCTGCCATTTTTACTTATAGGAATTGTGTTGCTCTTGCTTGCTGCTATCAGATTTTTTAATAAGCGGGAGCAAACTTATAGTATGGCATCAAAGATAATTAAGGAATACGCAGAAGGGGATTTCTCAAATCATCTGCCCCGTGCAGAAAGTGGAATGCTTTATTCTCTCTTTTCATCTATTGACCAACTGGCAACGGCGTTACAGGCAAAGAATGAAACCGAGCAAGTGTCAAAAGAATTCTTAAAAAATACCATTTCGGATATTTCCCATCAGCTTAAAACACCACTGGCAGCCCTTAGTATGTACAATGAAATTATAATAGATGAACCGGATAATATAGAAACAGTCACAAACTTTTCCGGAAAAACAAACCATGCATTAGGACGAATGGAACAGCTGATTCAGGCTCTGTTAAAAATAACAAAACTGGATGCCGGTAACATTCTATTTGAGAAAAAAAGATGCACGGTAAAGGAAATAGTCAATCAGGCTAAGGAATCTCTTGATACCAGAGCACAAAGAGAAAATAAGCAGTTGATTATTAGCGGCAGTCCTGAGGATATGATTACTTGTGATTTTGTATGGACAATAGAAGCAATTGGGAACTTAATCAAAAATGCCTTGGATCATACATCGTCAGGAGGTCATGTTTGGATTTCCTGGGAGCAGAGTCCTGCCTTGCTGCATTTAACAGTAAGAGATGATGGCGCAGGAATTGTACCGGAAGATATCCATCATATTTTCAAACGCTTTTATCGCAGCAAGAATTCATTGGATACACAAGGAGTGGGATTAGGTTTACCCCTTGCAAAATCAATTATTGAAGGTCAGGGTGGTATTTTGTCTGTGCAAAGTATGCAAGGACAAGGCACTACCTTTACGGTTTCCTTTCTTACAAAATTGTAAGATGCAATTCATCTGATTGTAAGCTTTATACAGTAAGATAACAATTGCAAAGGAGGTAATTGATATGAATATATTAACAGTAAAAAAATTATGTAAGACATATGGTCAGGGTGCAGCACAGGTGAATGCACTACGAGATGTATCCTTTTCTTTAAACAGAGGTGAATTTGCTGCTGTGGTAGGAGAATCCGGTTCCGGAAAAAGTACGCTTTTAAATTGTATCGGTGGATTGGATACGGCAACATCCGGTAAGGTGGACTTAGATGGGGTGGATTTGTTTGCCATGAATGATAATAAACGTACTATTTTCAGACGGCAGAATATAGGATTCATCTTTCAGTCTTATCAGCTTGTTTCCGAGCTTAATGTGGAGCAGAATATTATTTTCCCGCTTCTTCTGGATTATCAGAAGCCTGATCCTAAAGCATTGGATGAAATGTTAGAGGTATTGGGTTTGACGGACCGCCGTAAGCATCTTCCCAGTCAGCTTTCAGGAGGTGAGCAGCAACGCGTCGCTATTGGCCGTGCCCTGATTACTAAACCTATGCTGGTGCTTGCGGACGAACCTACCGGTAACTTAGATAGTAAAAACTCTCAGGAGGTAATGGATCTACTCACCCGTGCATCCAGGCATTATCAGCAAACCGTATTGATGATTACTCACAATATGAACTTAACCAGTTCTGTGGACCGGGTATTTCGTGTTTCCGATGGTGTGCTTAGTGATTTGGGAGGGTCGAGAATATGAAGAAATACCTTGATCTGATACCTATTTCTGCAAAAATACACAAAAGAGAGAGCCGGATGACGAAAATCTGTATTGCATTGGCAGTGTTTCTAGTTTCCGCTATTTTTAGTATGGCAGATATGGAAGTTCGAAGCCAAAAAATGCAGGCTCTGCAAAAGGACGGTGGCTGGCATGCTGCTTTTCGCTCCATAAATGAAGATCAGGCGGCAGTGATTTCGGCCAGACCGCAAGTGAAACGTAATTCATGGTACTACGTAACAAATTTTGGGCTGGATATGGATTATTCTATAGAGGGAACAAAAGCTGTTATTTGTGGTTTTGATGAAGAGCTTCTGGAGATGATTCCTGCAGCACAAATTACTGAGGGCAGATTTCCCAAAGACAATCAGGAAGTGGTACTGACAGAGAATGTAAAAGAACAGTTGGGATTACAAGTAGGAGATACCATTGCATTAGATACTCCTGAGCAGGTTCCTTTGTCTTTCACCGTAAGTGGATTTACGGGAAATACCTCGATTATAATGAAAAAGGATGCTTTTGGGATATATATGGATACTTCATCTTACCGTCAGATGATTGCTGAAGATGATAAAGATAATAAAGATAATCAAGACGATAAAGGTGTATATTATGTAGAATTTTCTTCTTATAGCAATATCAATGCATTGATTAAAGATATAAAGGAACAGTTGAACTTATCGGATCAACAAGTGCAAGAGAATATAATGCTTATAGGGCTTTTGGGGCAAAGTAATGATTCATATCTTATGTTTCTCTATCTGGTGGCAGGCATTCTTGGGGTTTTGGTGGTGACTTCCGGTGTGTTAATGGTGTCCAGCAGTTTAAACAGTAATCTGGCACAGCGTACTCAGTTTTTTGGACTGTTACGCTGTCAGGGAGCAACCTGCAAGCAGATTACCCGCTATGTACGCATAGAAGCCTTGAATTGGTGTAAAAGGTCTATTCCCTTAGGAATTATAATTGCTATACTTGTTACTTGGATTTTATGCGGTATGCTGAGATTACTTAGTCCAGCGTATTTTTCCCAGTTGCCAATATTTGCAGTCAGCGGGATTGGTATTGTTTCCGGCGTCATTGTTGGATTGGTTACGGTTCTTTTAGCTTCTCATTCTCCTGCAAAGCGGGCAGCCAGAGTTTCTCCACTAACTGCAGTTTCTGGTAATGTAGATGCCATACAGTTTGCCCAAAAGGCAGCAAGAACCAGTATTTTTAAGGTAGAAACGGCTTTGGGTGTTCATCATGCAAAAAGCAGTATTAAGAATTTTATTTTGATGGTATGTTCCTTTGCCTTTAGTATTATTCTATTTTTATCATTTACGGCAACCATTGACTTTATGAATCATGCGGTTAACCCATTACAACCATATACTCCGGATGTTTCCATTGTAAGTGCAGATAACACTTGTACAATTTCTCCTGAGATTTTGCAGAAATTATCAGAAAACAATGCGGTGGAACGTGTATACGGAAGAATGTTTGCTTATGATGTACCGGTTATGGTCAATGGCACCTCTAAGGTGATTAATCTGATTTCTTATGAGGACCATCAGTTTACCTGGGCTGAAAAGGATTTGATAGAAGGCAGTTTATCTGCTGTTCAAAACGGTTCCGGCGTGTGTATTGTATATGATGAGTTAAATTTACTGCAATTAGGAAGTTCTTTTACGGTAGATTTTGGAAGCGGTGTGGAAGAGTTAAGTGTAACAGGTGTGCTCGCGCATTCTCCATTTAGCAATGTCACAGGGTCAGGAATAGAAACTGTGATTTGTTCCGAAGAGTTATTCCGCCGGCTGACCGGAGAAAAAGGCTATACAATCATTGACATGCAGCTAGAAAGAGGTGCTACTGATCAGGATGTTGCGGCTATCCGTAATATGGCAGACGATAATACAACATTTTCAGATAGGCGCATGCACAATGCGGAAGTAAAAGGTGCCTATTACTCATTTTCTATTTTTATATATGGTTTTTTGACTATTATCGCCCTCATTACCATTTTTAATATCATTAACAGTATTGCAATGAGTGTGTCTGCAAGGTCGAGAGAATACGGGGTTATGAGAGCCATTGGCATGAGTGACAAACAGGTGGTTAAGATGATTGTTGCAGAAACCATAACCTATATTTTGTGTGGTGTTATCATTGGAAGTGTGGTTGGAATACGGCTTCATAAGTTTATTTATGAAAGTATGGTTACCAGACGGTGGGGAACCGAATGGAATATGCCGTATCTGGCTCTTGGCATCATTGTTTTGATAGTAATGTTATCGGCAATATTCGCAGTAAGAGGACCGGCAAATAAAATCAAGGAAATGTCTTTGACAGGTGCAATTGAAGCAGAATAAACGACATATAAATATTTTATTTGCAAAATAAATTTAACTATAGTATGATACCCATTAGAAAATTAAATACAGATAAGGTGTCAGAGAAGCTATGCTTTGTTCTGATGAAAAGGGAAACAGGTGCAAATCCTGTACGAACTCGTCACTGTGATAAGAGAGTTGCGGCAAACAGCCACTGAGAAATTGGGAAGGCTGCCGTAAACGTTGATCTTTCAGCCAGGAGACCTGCCTTATTTGAAGTAAATACAGCCACGAGTAACTGGTTTGGAATATTAGGGATAGGTGAACTATGTCTATATTACCTCCGTGCCTTTTTGTGGCAGGGAGGTTTTTTAATGTCCAAATCTATTATGATACAGGGCACTATGTCAAGTGTGGGGAAAAGTTTGATTACCGCAGGTCTTTTAAGGATATTCAAACAAGATGGATACCACGTTGCCCCTTTTAAATCGCAGAACATGGCGCTAAATTCCTATATTACAGAAGAAGGCTTGGAGATGGGACGGGCACAGGTTATGCAGGCGGAAGCAGCGGGAGTGAAACCGTCTGTTTTCATGAACCCCATCCTTCTAAAACCAACCAATGATACGGGATCTCAGGTGATTGTCAAAGGTGAAGTATTGGGTAATATGAAGGCCATGGACTATTTTGCCTATAAGAAAAACCTGATACCTCAAATACAATCCGCATATAACCATTTGGCAAATGCTTATGACATCGTTGTGATAGAAGGGGCAGGAAGCCCGGCAGAAATTAATCTAAAACAAAATGATATTGTAAATATGGGAATGGCAAAAATGGCGGACGCTCCGGTTCTGTTGGTCGGAGATATAGATAGAGGTGGAGTTTTTGCGCAGCTTTTAGGAACCATGCAGCTCTTAGAAGAAACCGAACAGCAGCGGGTAAAAGGGTTGATTATCAATAAGTTTAGAGGTGACATCAACATCCTCTCACCGGGCATCGGTATGCTGGAGGAAAAGTGCGGTAAGAGGGTAGTGGGAGTCGTTCCATATATGAGACTTTCATTGGAGGATGAGGATAGTCTTACGAATCGATTTGACAGCAAGAAAGTAGCTTTGATTGATCTTGCAGTCATCCGCTTTCCCAGAATATCAAACTTTACTGATTTTGATGTATTTGAGCAATTTGAAGAAGTGTCAGTGCGTTATGTTACAGAAGTGAGAGAGCTTGGAAACCCGGATATGATATTGCTGCCCGGAAGTAAGAACACAATGGGGGATTTAAAATGGCTTCGTCAAAACGGGTTAGAGGCTGCTATTAAAAAAAGAATTGAGAATACGGTACTCTTTGGTATCTGCGGCGGTTATCAGATGCTTGGAAAGTATATTGCGGATCCTTATTCAGTAGAGGAAGGCGGAGAAATAAGAGGAATGGAAATTCTTCCAATAGAAACCCGGCTAAAGGAAAGCAAGATAAGAAAACAGGTTACAGGCAGCTTTTCAAAAGTCACAGGAACCTTATCTTCACTTTCTGATATGAGTTTTGAAGGATATGAAATCCATATGGGGGAGACAAAAATAGAAGCCACGCACAATTCACTTTGTAGCCAAACTGATTTATTAGAGGGGGGAGAAATAATCGAAGGCTGCTTTGCAGAAAACGTATATGGTACGTACGTTCATGGGATTTTTGATCAGGGCAATATTGCATCGGAGATTGTTAAGGCATTGGCACTTAAAAAAGGCGTTACATACCAAAATAGCTCTACTACGGACTATGTGGATTTCAAGGAAACTCAGTATGACAAATTGGCTGAAGGATTGAGAGAAAGTCTGGATATGGATTTTATCTATCATGTAATTATAAATAATAAAGGGCATAAATGATGACAAAAGAAGAACTTTTTAAAATAAAAATTATGACACCGGATAGGGAAATACAAAAGCAAATCAAAGAAAATTGGAACCGTATTGCAAAGCCATTGGACAGCATGGGTAAGTTTGAGTCTATCATTGCCCAAATTGGAGGGATTATGGGTACTTCCCAAGTTGAATTGCTTCCAAGAGCGGTTCTTGTATTTTGCGCTGATAACGGCGTTGTGGAAGAGGGCATCAGCCAGTCGGGGCAGGAAGTTACAGCGGCGGTAGCACAAAGCATGCTGAGAGGTCAAAGTTCTGTCTGCAAAATGGCAAAGGTGGTTCATACAGACATTAAGGTCATCGACATAGGAATTAATGGAAAGCTTAAGCAAGTATCGGAACAAGACAGGTATAGGAACAAAAAGATTGCACCGGGAACAAACAACTTTTTAAATGAGCCTGCGATGTCAGAGCAGGAAACCTTACAGGCTATTCATACAGGAATCAAGCTGGTGAAAGAATATAAAGAAAAGGGATATCGCATATTGGCCATGGGCGAGATGGGGATTGGAAATACAACAACCAGCAGTGCTGTGGCAGCGGCTTTACTGGATTGTCAGGTGGAAGATATAACAGGTAGGGGAGCGGGGCTTAGCAAGGAAGGACTTCTTCGAAAAAGAGAGGTAATTAAAAGAGGGCTGGAAAAGTATGCATTAAAAAGTACCGAACCCTTCACTGTCCTTTCTTCTGTTGGCGGACTGGACATTGCCGGACTGGTGGGCATGTGTATCGGGGGTGCAGCATACCAAATTCCGATTATTATGGATGGGGTAATCAGCATGGTAGCGGCACTGGTAGCAGAGAGGATGATACCGGGAGTGAAGGAATATCTGATTCCCTCTCATAAAAGTAAGGAACCGGCAGTAGAAAAGATAATCGGGGAACTGGGAGTCTCATCGATTATAGATGCGGATATGGCTCTTGGAGAGGGAACCGGAGCAGTCATGATGTTTGCTCTTCTGGATATGGCTCTTTCTGTATACAGTGGGAATAACGGCTTTGAGGATATTGGCATCGAAAGGTATCGACACTTTACATAAGGAGAAGGCAGAGAATGATAATAATCATCACAGGAGGCAGCGGAAGCGGAAAATCAGCCTATGCCGAAGAACGGGCATTAATGTATAAAGAGTTACCTTTGTATTATCTGGCCACCATGCGGATTTATGATAAGGAAGGGGAAGAAAAGGTACAGCGGCATCGGAAACTGCGGGAGGGAAACGGTTTCATTACAATTGAACAGCCAATTAACATAGCAGAAGCAGTCGGAAACATAGAAAAAGATGCCGTTGTTTTACTGGAATGTATGTCTAATCTTATTGCAAATGAAATGTTTAAGGAAAAGCAGATTACAGAATCCAAACAAGTTGTGGAGGATGTGATGCAGGGCATTCGCATACTTTCTGAGAAAGCAAAAGTACTGATTATTGTAACGAACAATGTATTTGAAGATGGCATACACTATGATCACACAACCAGACAGTATATGAAAACCCTCGGACTTGTTAACAGAGAAATGGTCTCCATGGCGGATGAAGTCATAGAAGTAGTAGTAGGTATCCCTATTTAAGTATAAAAAGAGAAAGGATAAAAAGTAACTATGAAATCTTTATGCATTGCATTTTCCATGTTTTCTAAGCTTCCTGTTCCGCAGTTTGAATGGGAGCAGAAGGATATGAAATATATGATTGCCTGTTTTCCGTTTGTGGGAATTGTTATCGGTACTGTGACTTATTTATGGGGTATGGCATGCCAGATTTTCTCAATTAGTGGTCTTAGTTTTGCACTGATTGGAACAGCGATTCCTCTTGTTGTTACCGGGGGTATTCATGTAGATGGTTATGTAGATACCATTGATGCTCTTCATACTTATAGGGATAAAGAGAAAAAATTAGAAATATTAAAAGATCCTCATATCGGAGCGTTTGGTGTGATACGGCTTATTTTGTATTATCTGATTTATGCAGGTGCTTATGGAACAATTAACGGACAACGTGCTGTTTTGCTGTTGGGAATGGGTTATTGGTTATCCAGAATACTAAGTGCAATCGGAGTGGTTACATTCCCTTGTGCAAAAGAAGAAGGACTTGGCTATTTGTTTTCCAGTCAGGCGGAAAAGAAGAAAACAAAAGTTTACTTGTATGTACAGCTACTTCTTTGTGCTGTTTTATTACTATATATTTCTGTATGGATTGGCGGTGTAGTACTTATCGTAAGCGGTTTTACATTAGGGTGGTACTATAAAAAATGTATCAAAGAATTCGGCGGAGTGACCGGGGATACTTCCGGATATTTCACCACCTTATGTGAAGGTGCTGTAATACTATTGGTTGCAGCAGGCTGTATGTTCAAACTGATTTAGAAAGGGTATGACAATGGAATTATACATAGGAGGATTTGCACAGGGTAAGCTGGAATATGTTCTTCGGGAAAAGGGAGAAGTAAATATCGTACAAGAAGTAGGGGAGATCAAAGAGTATTCTAAGAATCAAAGCATATTATTTTATCAGTTTCATGAATGGTTTCGTCAAGAAATTGAACAGGGAAGAAATCCGGAAGAGGAAATGGATGCTATTTTTTCTGAATATAAAAACCTGCTGATTATCAGTGATGAAGTAGGGAACGGTATTATACCGGTAGAAGCGGTGGAGAGGGAATACAGGGAACGTCTTGGTAGGTACTTATGCCGGATTGCCGCCCGGTCAGAACGTGTAGAACGAATATTATGTGGGATAGGGCAGAGAATCAAATGACAATAAAACTGATACTGATACGACATGGTGCTACAAAATCCAATGAATATGGGAAATACCTGGGTAAAACCGATGAGTCACTTTCAGAAAACGGTAGACAGGAGCTTAGGCAGAAAATAAGTGAAGGCTGGTATCCTAAGGCAGAATTTATTGCAGCCAGTCCTATGAAACGATGCTTAGAAACAGCAGAGCTTATTTATGAAGGCAACCCCGGCTTTCTGACAGACAAATGGATGGAGATAGATTTTGGTAGATTTGAAGGGAAGCATTATACCCAGCTTAAGGATGATACGGCATATCAGAAGTGGATAGACAGCAACGGAACATTGTCTTTTCCGGAGGGGGAAAACAGACAACAGTTTATAACACGGAGTGTTTCCGGTTTTGCTGAATTTTGTCACACTCTAAGCCAAGTAAAAAAAATGCCGAAAACGGCGGCTATGGTAGTACATGGAGGAACTATAATGGCGATTCTAAGCAGCTTTACTAATAAAGACTATTTTCATTATCAATGTAAAAATGCGGAAGGTTATCTCTGTAAATTAAAACTATCATATCCGGTCAGAATCTGTCAGGTTAAGAAGCTGAAAGGACAATGAAGAGATGATTTATTATCATATGATTGGTTTTGGTATGGGATTTATATTGGATTTGATACTGGGAGATCCGAGCAACCTACCCCATCCGGTAAGGCTGATGGGCTTACTTATTACAAAATTAGAAAAACAGCTTCTTGAAGGGAATGCAAGTGATTCTCTAACAGATAAGCACAAAAAGATAAGGGGGAGAATTCTTGTTTTTTTAGTACTGGCGGCTACAGGTATAGCCTCACTTTTCCTATTATCTTTTGCATATGTGTTACATCCGTTATTAGGTGTAATAGTAGAAAGTATTATGACCTACCAGATATTAGCAACCAAATGCTTGCGGTTGGAAAGCATGAAGGTTTATAACGAACTGAAACACAACAATCCGGAAGGAGCAAGGTATGCGGTATCCATGATTGTAGGAAGAGATACAAAGGATCTGGATGAAATAGGAATGACAAAGGCAGCGGTGGAAACCGTAGCAGAAAATTGCTCTGACGGTGTTATTGCGCCGATGCTTTTCCTCGCCATTGGCGGTCCGGTGCTTGGATTCTTATATAAGGCAGTTAATACTATGGATTCCATGGTGGGATATAAAAATAGCAAATATTTATATTTCGGACGTGCAGCGGCAAAGCTTGACGACGTAGTTAATTACCTGCCGTCCAGAATCAGTGCAGGACTTATGATTATGGCAGCTTTTCTGCCCGGAAAGGAGTTTGATCCCAAGCAAGCATTTTTTATATATAAGCGAGACAGATATAAACATGAAAGTCCCAACTCTGCACAGACAGAGTCGGCTTGTGCAGGTGCACTTGGGATTCAGCTTGCGGGTGATGGTGTATATTCTGGCAAGATTGTTTCAAAACCTTTGATTGGGGATGCACTGAGACCGGTTGAGTTTGAGGATATTGTAAGCGCTGGCAGGCTGCTTTATCGGACTGCATTCTTGTGCGAGGGCATCTGCTTAATCATTATGTTTTTTGTAGGGAGAATATACAGATGATACACGGAGGAGATATCTATAGAAATAAGATCACAAATGATTTTTCAGTGAATGTCAATCCACTTGGCATACCTAAACAGATGAAAAAGGCCATGTTGGAGGCTGTTATGCACTGCAATCAGTATCCGGACATACAGGCACAGGAGCTGATTGATGCAATAGAGACAATGAGTGGGGTGACCGGAAAGAATATCTTATGCGGCAACGGAGCTTCGGAACTTTTTCTTGCTATTTTTCATGGAGTAAAGCCTAAGAAAACATTAATACCGGTTCCTTCTTTTAGTGGCTATGAGTATGCGGCCAGGGCAGTAGGCAGTGAACTTTTACCTTATGTTATGAAGGAAGAACATGGATTTTGTTTGGATTATGAATTTATAAACAGTATAAAAAAAGATATCAATATGCTGATACTGGCTAATCCCAATAACCCTGTTGGAAATATTATAGATAGAAAGTCTTTGGAACAGATGGTAAAGGAATGTCTGAACAAAAATATTATCGTAGTCATTGATGAGTGTTTTTTAGAGTTTACAGGTAAAGAAGAAATATATTCTCTGAAAGATGATCTGTTACAGTATGCCAATCTAATTATTGTAAGAGCCTTTACTAAAATGTATGCGGTTCCAGGTATCCGGCTAGGGTACCTCTTTTGTGGAAATGAAGAGCTTCTTGCAAAGATAGCTAGGCAGCTGCCAGAATGGAACCTGTCATTACCAGCTCAGGCAGCGGGAAAAGCAGCATGCGGGGAAGATAGATATAGAAAAGAGACAGTACAGCTTTTAGGAAAAGAGAGAGTCTATCTGACAGAGAAATTAAGACAGGAAGGGATAACAGTATTTTCGTCAGTAACTAATTTTTTACTATTAAAATCAGACCTTCCGCTTTATGAGGAATTATTAAGTAGGAGAATTTTAATCCGGGATTGCAGCAATTTTAAGGGATTGAGAAGGGGATATTATAGAATTGCAATAAAAAAGCGAGATGAAAATGAGCTATTGTTAAAGGCGGTCAGGGATATTAAGGGCAAAGGGTAAGTCAATGAATGATATTGAATTTGTACTTCCGGGTGAAATTGAAAAGCGCAGCTTTTCAATTATAGAGGAAGAATTAAAGCAAAACAATATAGTGCTTCTTGAGGAACAGAAAGGGATAATCAAACGAGTTATCCATACGAGTGCAGATTTTGAATATGCACATACGATGACGTTTTCTAAGGATGCGGTGAAGATCGCAAAGAATTTAATCCGCAGCGGTGCGGATATTGTAACGGATACCAATATGGTACTGGCAGGAATCAACAAAAAGCGTCTTTCCCATTACGGAGGGAAAGTCCATTGCTTTATGGCAGAGGAAAAAATTGCGAAACTGGCCAAAGAGAAACAGGCTACCAGAGCCTCTGTCAGTATGGAAGAAGCCTCACGGATAGAGAAGCCTCTTATCTTTGCCATTGGAAATGCTCCCACAGCACTGATAAGACTGTATGAAATGATAAGAAGCGGCGAATATAAACCGGCATTCATTATTGGTGTCCCCGTTGGATTTGTCAATGTAGTGGCGGCCAAGGAGCTGATTTTAAAAACTGAGATTCCCCATATCATCAATCAGGGCAGAAAAGGCGGCAGTAATGTGGCGGCAGCCATCTGTAATGCAATTATATATGAAATGGAAGTGTAAGAAAGCCATGAGATATGGATTTACTACCGGAAGCTGTGCGGCTGCTGCTGCGAAGGCGGCTGCTTATATGCTATTAACCGGAAAGAAAAAAACAACCATACAAATTGATACGCCCAATGGAACGGTGTTTTTACCTGAGATTATGGATGTCGTAAGGACAGAGAAAAAGGTCTCTTGCGCGGTACGAAAAGATGGCGGAGATGACCCGGATATTACAACAGGGACACTGATTTATGCAGAAGTCTTTATGGTAAATACCTCAATTTCGGAAGACCAAAGTCAACCTGCTATAGAAATTAAAGGCGGTCTTGGTGTTGGAAGGGTCACAAAGCCCGGGTTGGATCAGCCTGTGGGAGAAGCAGCGATTAATCATGTGCCCCGGGAAATGATTCATAAAGAAGTGTTGGAAGTTTGTAATCTTACCGATTTTAAAGGGCATCTGATAATTACAATTTCCGTACCGGAGGGAGAAGCTCTTGCAGAGAAAACCTTTAATCCAAGACTTGGAATTACTGGAGGTATATCTATTCTGGGGACTACCGGAATTGTAGAACCCATGAGCAGTCAGGCTTTGCTTGCTACGATAAAGGCAGAACTCAGTGTCAGATATGCTATAGGATATGAAGCCGTAGCAGTAACGCCGGGTAACTATGGAATGAATTATATGAAGCGTGCTTATGGTTACGATTTAAATCAAAGTGTAAAATGCAGTAATTTTATCGGAGATACCATAGACATGGTATCGGAAATGGGAATTTGCAAGCTTTTGCTAACCGGTCATATCGGAAAGCTGATTAAGCTCTCCGGCGGAATCATGAACACCCATTCCAAGGAAGGTGATTGCCGCATGGAGCTTCTTATGTCCATGGGAATTCGTGCAGGTATTACAACAGAAACTGCCCATGCGATTCTTGACTGCGTGACAACGGAGGAAGCTGTCCGTATTTTAAAGGAAGCCGGAAAGCTGGAAGAAACAATGCGTATAATGATGGAAAAGATCAGCTTTCACTTGAGGAAGAGGGCAGAAGGAAACATCCATATGGAGTGCATTATATACTCCAATGAATTCGGTGAATTGGCAAGAAGTGAAGGAGCACAGGATTTGCTGGAACAAATCAAGGAATATGAACCGATTTGAAGACTGAAAACAAATAACTTAGATACGGTAAGAAGGCGAGGGAAAAATGGTCTATTTTGTGGGCGCAGGAACCGGTGCGGTGGATTTAATTACGGTCAGGGGAATGAGGCTGTTGGAACATGCAGATGTCATAATATATGCCGGCTCTTTGGTAAATCCGGAGCTGCTAAAGTATACGGATCAAAAGGCTGATATACATAATAGTGCAATATTGACCTTGGATGAGGTAATCAGCATTATGAAAGAGGCAGAAGAAGAAGGGAAAAATACAGTTCGACTTCATACGGGAGATCCAAGTATTTACGGAGCGGTGCGAGAGCAGATGGACCTGTTGGAAACCCTCTCTATTCCATATGAAAGCTGTCCCGGAGTCAGTGCTTGCTTTGGTGCCGCGGCATCCCTGAATCTGGAGTATACTTTACCGGGTGTTTCTCAAAGTCTAGTGATTACCAGAATGGAAGGTAGAACAGCGGTACCGGAAAAAGAAAGCATCCAAAGCTTTGCAGTCCATCAGGCTTCCATGGCAATTTATTTAAGCAGCAAAATGCTAGGCGAACTCAGCAGACGGTTACAGGAGGGAGGTTACCCCGGTGATACTCCGGCAGCCATTGTATATAAGGCCACATGGCCAGAAGAAGAGAAACAAGTCTGTACTATTGCCACACTGGATGAAACTGCTGATAAACACGGTATTTATAAGACAGCCATTGTTTTGGTAGGAAATGCGATTGCACCAAAAGCATATCAGGTATCCAGACTGTATGCACCGGATTTTGAAACAGAATTCAGGAAACGGAAGTATTCGGAAGAGAAGAAAATTTTAATCAGGAAAAGCCAAAGTGAAATGAATGTCATTAGTTTTACAAACAGAGGCATGGAATGGTCAAAACAGATAAAGGAAGCAATGGGGCAGGAATTCATCATTACCCTTTACTGTAAATCTGATAAATATATGGATGCTGAGGATATACAGGTGTGTAAGGAAAGCCTTTCAATCTGGACAAGACAGCAGTTTGAAAAGGACTCAGCTATTTTATTCATTGGGGCAAGTGGGATTGCAGTAAGGGCAATTGCAGCATGCATCAAGGATAAGCTTAAGGATGTTCCGGTTCTTGTGATGGATGAAGCAGGACAATATGTAATACCGATTCTATCGGGACACTTTGGGGGAGCCAACGAATTGGCTGAGAAGATTTCCATGAAAACAGGTGCAATTCCTGTTATCACTACAGCAACAGATATCAATCATAAATTTGCAGTGGATGTATTTGCAAGAAAAAATCATTTATTCATCTGTAACAGAGATGGAATCAAACAAATATCCGCTGCCATACTTGCTAAGGAAAAGGTGACCATTGCCATAGATGGCAGTTTTCAAGGCAGGATACCCGAGGAGTTAACATATGTGAATATAGGCGAAGGGGTGGTAGAAACCCCGGATATTTCTATTTTGGTATCCCCATATGTAGACAAGTCGTATCAAGCAGTCTTGCGGCTTTATCCTAAGGCAATTGTATTGGGAATTGGCTGCAAAAGGGGAAAAAGGCTGGAAGAGATTGAACAGACAGTATGTAATCAAATAGAAAAACTTAAGATTCCAATGGAAGCCGTGGGGGGTATAGGAACAATTGATATTAAGAAGGACGAAAAAGGATTGTGTGAGTTTGTAGAAAAATACAAGTTGATATATCGCGTGTTTTCCGAGGCGGAGTTAAATAAAATAGAAGGAACCTATACCGGCTCCGCCTTTGTGAAAAGCCAAACAGGTGTAGACAACGTATGCGAAAGAGCGGCAGTGGCTTTAAGCGGCGAGGGTGGAACATTGATACTAAGAAAACAGGCAGAGAACGGAATCACCATAGCGGCTGCCATTCGGAAATGGAGTGTGGATTTCACATGAGACATAACATATACATAATTGGAATCGGACCGGGAAAAGAAGAAATGATGAGCCTGCAAGCACTTCAGGCATTGGAAGAATGTGATGTAATCATAGGCTATCCTGTGTACACCGGATTGTTGAATGAACGATTTCGGCAGAAAGAAATCATTGAAACGCCTATGCGGGAAGAGGTAAAGCGCTGTCGTATCTGCTTTGCAGAGGCACGTAAAGGGAAAACGCCGGCTCTAATCTGTAGTGGAGATGCAGGAGTATATGGTCTGGCTTCCTTAATGTATCAGATTGGAGAAGAATTTCCCGACTGTCAACTTACTGTAATACCGGGAATTACGGCGGCCAACAGCGGAGCAGCAGCTTTAGGAGCTCCTCTGAACCATGACTACTGCGTCATTAGTCTGAGTGATTTGCTAACTCCTTGGGATATCATAGAAAATAGGTTGCGTGCAGCGGCAACAGGTGATTTTTGTATTGCCCTTTACAATCCCTCCAGTAGGAAAAGAAGAGATTATTTACATAAAGCATGTGATATTTTAATGGAACAGGCAGAGAAGGAGCGTGCTTGCGGATTTGTTGAAAACATAGGTCGTGATGGTACGCAGATTTCAGTTTGTACTTTGGAGGAATTAGCTAAAAAGCAAGTTAATATGTTTACTACAGTGTTTATCGGCAATTCCCGTACGAAAATATTAAACGGGAAATTAGTGACAGACAGGGGATATATAATTGATGAATCGAAATAAACACATTTTAATTTTCGGAGGAACTTCAGAGGGAAGGCGTTTGGCAGAGCATTTATGCAAAGCAGGTTTCTTATGTACCGTATGTGTGGCAACAGAGTATGGAGAAATGGTCGTAGACAAATTGCCGGGTCTTATCATCCATCAGGGAAGAATGGATGCGGCGCAGATGGAGATTTTTATACAAGATAAAGACTATCTCGCTGTGGTAGATGCCACCCATCCTTATGCCACAGAGGTTTCTGTTAACATTAAGAAAAGTATTAAAAAAATGACTGTTCCTTATATAAGGTTAAAAAGAGATACCCAATTTAAAACAAAACAGGAAAAAGTTTTATGGTTTACAGATGCCAGGAGCTGCGCAGAAGCCTTAAGCAAGACAGAGGGAAATATCCTTCTTACCACAGGAAGTAAAAATCTGAAAGAATTTTCCGGAGAAGCATTAAAAGACAGGCTATATGTCAGAGTATTGCCGGATAAAGAAAGTATAACACTTTGTGAAAAAGAGGGCATTTGTGGGAAACAAATAATTGCCATGCAGGGACCTTTTTCTCAGCAAATGAATGAAGCAATGATTCGGCAATTCCATATCACAAGTCTTGTTACAAAGGAAAGCGGTGCGGCAGGAGGTTTTTTTTCTAAGGTACAGGCGGCTTATCATACTAATACCACCGTATATGTCATTGGAAATCCTGAGATAGAGGGTAAAGGACTTTCTTTTCAGGATACACTCAAAAGTTTGTATGAACTTGCTGATATTCCGTTACCTAAACCCAATATCCAGATTTCTCTAATTGGGGTAGGTATGGGAAATGAAAGACTTCTGACAGCAGAAGCAAAGGAAGCAATCCGGCAAGCTGAGGTTATTTTTGGTGCCGGACGCTTATTAGAGGCGACGACATTACAAAAGGAGCAATATCCTTACTATCAAGCAAAAGATATTCTGCCTAAGGTGAAGGAGTTATCTAAGGAAGTAAGAAAAGAACTTAAGATAGCTGTTTTATTTTCAGGGGATACCGGTTTTTATAGCGGGGCAGAAAACTTGTATCAAGCATTACAAAGATATAAAGAGGAAGGAGAGATATCCTGTAACATTCGGATTTTCTCGGGAATCTCCTCTCTATCCTACTTGGCGTCCAAAACCGGAACCAGCTACCAGGATGCCGCTGTTGTCAGTATCCACGGAAGAAAGGCAGACATTGTGAGGACGGTAACTGACAACCGTAAAACCTTTGTGCTTCTTTCTGGAGTAAAGGATATCCATAGGCTGGGAGAATTATTTATAACTCATAAGCTTTCCCATCTTTCCCTAGAAGTCGGATATCAACTTTCCTATCCGGAGGAAGAAATAATAAATATTAACCCCTTCCAATGCGGGGAATTTGTGAAGGAAGGGTTGTACTGCTGTCTAATTGAGAATGAACAGGCGGGAGGGAGAATGCTTACTCATGGTCTGAGAGATGAATGCTTTATCAGGGGCAAAGTACCTATGACGAAAGAGGAAGTAAGGGATATCTTAATCTGCAAGCTGCAACTGACGAAGGAGTCCGTACTTTTCGATATTGGCAGTGGAACCGGATCAATAGCGGTAGAATGTGCACGTTTGTCTCCCCATGTGGCAGTATACGCAATCGAAACGAAGCACGAGGCCGCTGAACTGACTCGGAGGAACTGTGAAAAGTTTTTGGTGGAAAATGTAGAAATTATAGAAGCGAAGGCACCGGATGGTTTTTTGGGACTGCCTATTCCAACCCATGCTTTTATCGGAGGCAGCGGAGGTAATATCAGGGAGATATTAAGGAGCCTTTATCAGATTAATCCGACTCTGAGAGTTGTAATGAATGCCGTGACTTTGGAATCCATAGGCAGTATGACAACACTGCTTGGGGAATTTCCGGTGAATCAGGAAGAAGTGATTCAGGTACAGATCAGCCGTTCTAAAAAAGCTGGCGGTTATCATATGATGCAGGCGGAAAACCCGATTTTTATTATCAGCTTTGAATTTATAAGAAAAGAGGAAGAGTAGTCATGCATATTCCAAGAATTATGATTGCAGCACCGGGCAGCGGCAGCGGCAAGACAATGATAACCTGTGCTCTGTTACAGATATTATCGGATATGAAAAAAAAGGCGATGGCATTTAAGTGCGGACCGGATTATATAGACCCTATGTATCATAATAAAATTTGGGGCATTCCTTCTAAAAATCTGGATACTTATTTTACAGGGGAGAAGCTGACCAGAGCACTGTTTCTTGAAGATGCAAAAGATCGTGACATTTCTGTGATAGAAGGAGTAATGGGACTGTTTGATGGTTTGAGTGGAATCAAGGAGGATGCTTCTTCCTATCATCTTGCCAAAACACTGAAAGTTCCGGTTATTCTTGTGATCAATGCCCGTGGTATGGGGCGTTCTGTTTTACCGCTGATTGCCGGATTCCTTTCCTATGATACAGCCCATCTGGTACAGGGAGTTATATTAAATCGAATCAGCAAGGGATTCTATGAAATGTTAAAGCCGGAAATAGAGAGTAATTTACCTGTTCGGGTGTTGGGGTTTGTTCCAAATACAGAGGAAATTAAATTAGAGAGCAGGTACTTGGGGCTTAAGTTGCCTGGGGAAATTGAAGATTTTAAGGACCGGATTCAAAAAGTGGCAAAACTCATAAGGACCACAGTAGATATTCCACTTTTGTTAAAGATAACAAAAAGTGCGGCAGATATTACATATGAATCGATAGAAGAAGTGATTACGGATAATCCGTTGTGGGAAAGAAAAAAGATTCCCATCGGCATAGCTATGGATGAAGCATTTTGTTTCTATTATGAAGATAACCTTAGACTGCTTGAGAAAATGGGAGCCGAGATAGTACCGTTTTCGCCCCTTCATGATAACAAACTGCCGGCAGGGATACAGGGAATGATTCTGGGAGGAGGTTATCCGGAATTACATGGTGAAGGCTTAAGCAGCAATATTGCGATGAGGTCAAAGATTGCAGATGCAATAAAAAAGGGGATGCCAACGATTGCAGAATGTGGTGGCTTTATGTATCTCCATGAAGAAATGGAAACTGAAAGCGCACGTTTTCCTATGGTAGGGGTAATCAAAGGGAAATGCTTACATTCCGGCAAACTGGTACGCTTCGGATATATAGAAATTCAAGAAAAAGTTAATACCTTTATGAGCGCCAATGAACGGATAAAGGGTCATGAATTTCATTATTATGACAGTACGGATAACGGTCAGGATTGTATTGCAAAGAAACCCGTATCAGACAGGAGCTTTTCATGTGTTCATAAGACGAAGGACAGATGGTGGGGATTTCCTCATCTATATTATTACTCCAATCCGAACTATGTACGTTATTTTATAGAAAGGGCATCCGACTATGGGAGAACACAAACGAATCCATAAACAGCACAGGCATATTTCCATCGATGCATATGCCTATCGGTCAGGGCTTAGGGAATGGAATGTTACTTATAAAGTATTTTTTGCAGTCGGTTCCCTTATTACCGTAATTGCAGCAGATTCTATCCCCTTATCGATTATGACCATTCTATTTATGGGATGGGTATCCTGTATGATTGGCAGAATAAGGGCAGACGATTACCTTAGGGTTTTACGAATCCCTATGGTATTTATCCTAATGAGTGGAATTACCATTTTAATCCAAGTTGGCAGCGGGAAGGAAAGCATCTATAGTCTATCATTTTTTTCCACCTATCTCTTTATTACGAAGGAAAGCTTAAGACAGGCTGCTACTGTATCTTTAAAGGCGCTGGGAGCAGTCAGTAGTCTATATCTATTGACACTTTCTACTCCTATGGGAGAAATCATAAACGTATTTAGGAGACTTCATGTGCCGAAAGTTATTGTTGAGCTGATGCATTTTATTTACCGATATATTTTTATTCTGCTGGAGGGGAACAACAGACAAAAGGAAGCTGCAAAGTCAAGACTTGGCTACAGTGATAGAAAGACTTCTCTTCGTACCTTTGGCAGTGAGATGGCAAATATGTTTGTTATCTCCATGGTTAAAGCCAGAAATTATTATGATGCTTTGGAGTCCAGAGGATATGAAGGAAATTGCCTGTTTTATGAGGATCAGAGAAAGCTTCAAGGGAAACAGATCATATGGGGAACATTATACGCAGTATTAACTATTTGTATAATAAGGAGCAACGGTTGAATGAAAGATAAAATACTGGAAGTGAAAAATCTTTCTTTTACTTATGAGGAAGAGAATCATGCACTTAAGGATATTTCCATTGCTATCTATAAAAATGAAAAAATAGCAGTGCTGGGAGCCAATGGTTCGGGAAAGTCTACTTTCTTTCTTAATCTGAATGGAGTCAGACAACCGGATGAGGGGGAGATTTATATTTATGAAGAAAAAATAAGTAAGAAGACCCGGAATAAGCTAATAAAAAATGTGGGTATTATCTTTCAGGACGCGGACAGTCAGTTAATTGCTTCCACAGTGAGGGCGGAGGTGGCCTTTGGCCCTTTAAACATGAAGCTTCCACCGCATGAAGTGGAGAGGAGAACGGATGAGGCGATAGATAAGTTAGGTTTACAGCAACTGGAAGAACGCCCTCCTCATTATTTGAGTGGTGGGGAAAAGAAACGGGTATGTATTGCAGATATTATTGCCATGGAAACTGAAATCATTATTTTTGATGAGCCGACAGCGTCTTTAGATCCGATGCATGTAGATATGTTAGAAAACATATTGGAAGTGCTTTGGGAGGAAGGAAAAACAATTCTTGTTTCTACCCATGACGTAGATTTTGCTTATAGGTTTGCCGACCGTATTCTGATATTTCATGAAGGAGAACTGATAGCGGACGGGAAACCTCAGGATATCTTCGAAAAAGATATGTTATTACAGAAGGCTCATTTAAAGAAACCGGTTGTTATGAGGTTTTATGATTTGCTTCTACATAAGAATATCATAAAAGAGCAAAAAGAGTATCCCAGGACAATCAGAGAAATGGAACGTCTCATAATAAATGGACACGAATGAAGTTACTGCCGGCAGTGATATAGCTGTCTGGTTTTAACAATAGAAAATAAAAAAGGAGAAAAAGAAATGACAAAGAAACAAAGAAAAGCAATTGCCGCACTGGCAGTTGTAGCTGTAATGACAAGTATTATGCCCAATTCAAACGCCATGCATATCATGGAAGGTTATCTTATTCCGAAATATTGCATTGCATGGGGGATCTTATGTATCCCGTTTTTGGCAGCAGGTTTTTTAGCTATCCGCAAAAAATTGACTGAGGATAGGAAAAATATTACCTTGCTGGCAATGTCAGGTGCTTTTATTTTCGTAATTTCCTCATTAAAGATACCTTCTGTTACCGGTAGCTGTTCTCATATGACAGGAACCGGATTGGGTGCTATTCTATTTGGTCCTTCAATAGTAAGTATACTTGGAATCATTGTATTGCTGTTTCAGGCAATCTTGTTGGCTCATGGAGGTCTGACAACCATTGGAGCAAATACCTTTTCCATGGCAATTGCGGGTCCTTTGCTTACATTTGGAATCTATAAGCTGGGCCAAAAATTAAAGATAAATAAGATGGTATCAGTATTTCTGGCAGCATGCCTTGGAGATATTTTTACTTATTGCATCACCAGCATCCAGTTGGCCATTGCCTATCCTTCAGTAGAGGGAGGTACTATTGCCTCTGCTTTAAAATTTCTGGGAGTTTTCGCGCCCACTCAGCTGCCACTTGCTGTTTTAGAAGGATTGATAACCGTTCTGGTTATGATAGCTCTTGAAACCTATGCCAAACCGGAATTAAAATTATTAAAAATTAAGAAGGAGGAGATTTAAGATGAAAAAAACGAAACATGTGGTAATTATTCTTATTATTTTGTCTGTTCTTATTGCCTTAGTACCTTTGTTTGCATTAAAGGGTGCGGAGTTTGGCGGTTCAGACGATGCAGGAAGCGTTATGATAGAAGAGATAACCGGAAGCTATGAACCTTGGTTTACACCTGTTCTTGAAACAATGATAAACGGAGAACTGCCTGGAGAAGTGGAAAGTTTGTTCTTCTGTTTACAGACGGGATTAGGAGTTGGTATTTTGGCATTTTGTATCGGACGTATGGTAGAACGCAAGAAATGGATGAACAATCATGGAAATGCGTAAGGAAAATAGGGATAAACAAAAGGGTATTTTAATTGTCAGTTTTGGGACAACCTATCAGGATACCAGAGAGAAAAACATAGATGAAATAGTAAAAGCAGTCAGGGAAAAATTCCCTGACTGTGAAGTCCGGCAAGCCTATTCCAGTGATAAAATTAGAAAAATCTTAGAAAAAAAGGATGGAATAATTATTCCGGATACGGAAGAGGCTTTAAAGCAAATGAAGCAAAACGGTATCAAGCAAGTAGTCATCCTACCAACTCATATTATTGATGGGGTAGAAAATAATAAAGTAAAACAGATTGCCAAAGAATATGAATCTGAATTTGAAACGCTTATAATGGCTGGTGCGTTATTAGAACATGAGGAAGACTATGCCGAGGTAGCCAAAGCACTGTGGGATTCTATTGTGGGCGTTGTGCAGGAGCGTATTGTTATCTTCATGGGACATGGATCTTATCACAAGGCAGATACCAGTTACAAAAAAATGGAACAGGCACTTAGAGAGTATGCAGGCAGAGAAATCTATATCGCTACCGTAGAAGGGCAAATTAAAATAGAAGATATTATAGGGAGGATAAGACAGAAGAACTCAGGCATATTGCTTCTTCCCTTTATGTTGGTTGCAGGAGAACATGCCAGAAATGACATGGCAGGAGAAGGAAAATCCTTTTTGACTGAATTAACAGAGGCAGGCTATGAGACGGAATGCATGTTGTGTGGAATCGGAGAGTATGAAAAGATTCGGGAAATATATATCAAACATTTGATAAAGGCAGAGAAGGACGTAACTGGTTATGAAAAATAAAATTTTATATGCAGTTTTTATAAGCTTAGGAATGCTACTTTTTACAGGTTGCGGCAATAAAACTGTCACCGCCGATATGATAAATAAAGAAGATGATATAACATTTATAGACGATTTAGGTTATGAGGTAACAACAAACAATTCAAAAAGAACCGCAGTCCTATCAGCTAGCTTAACAGATGCGTGGATATTAGCCGGTGGTACGGTTGCCGCAACCACAGAGGATGCGAATGAAAATATAACAGTTATGGAAGAGATAGTCAATCTGGGAACGATGAAAAATCCGAGTATAGAGCTGATGATTACCAATAACATAGAGTTTGTGATTCTATCAGCGACTATTGCAGAGCATGTTAGTATCAGGGATACACTTAACAGAGCCGGTATTACCACTGCTTATTTTGAAGTGGAAACCTTTGATGATTATTCAGTTATGATGAAAATTATGACAGATATTACAGGCAGAAAGGATTTATATAAACAAAATGCAGAGAATATCAGAAAAGAAATTGAGGATCAAATAGGAAAGCAGAATGGAAGTTCACCAAGCGTATTGTTTCTTAGAGCATATTCAACCGGAGTAAAAGCCAAAGGAAGTGACAGTATGACAGGGCAAATGCTTAAGGATTTGGGATGTATCAATATAGCAGACAGCAAGGATAACCTTTTGGATGATTTGAGTATGGAAGCAATTATTGAGGCTGATCCGGATTACATATTTGTAACGACCATGGGTGAGTCACAGGAAGCGGCTCTCGATATGGTAGAGAAGCTATTAGTAGGAAGCCCGGCGTGGAACGGGTTAAAAGCAGTACAGAACAAACATTACTATGTTTTGCCAAAGGAATTGTTTCATAACAAACCAAATGAACGATGGGGAGAAAGCTATACTATATTAGCAGATTATTTGTATGGAGATTAGCAAAAATATTAAACAGATAAAATTTAAAATAGGAATTTTTACAGCGCTTCTAATCCTCATGATTCTAATCGGGGTACTTGGTGGGGCGGTGCAAATTTCACTGTTGGATATGGTAGAAGCTATAACCAGTCAAGGAATGACTAAAGCCGGAAGAATTCTATTATATGTACGTCTGCCCAGGGTGGCAGGAGCTGTTTTGGCAGGGGCGGCACTGGCAGTGGCAGGAGCCATTATACAAACCATCTTAAACAATCCTTTGGCGGGTCCCAATATTATTGGTGTGAATGCCGGTTCGGGATTTGCTGTTGTCCTTTGTGGATTTCTGTTTCCAACTGCATATGCAGCATTACCCGCAGCCGCTTTTATAGGAGCTTTCATTTCTGTACTCTTTGTTTATAATCTGGGAAAAAAAGCGGGATTTTCTAAGATTACACTGGTACTTGCAGGAGTTGCTTTAAACAGTATTCTACATGGAGTTTCTGATGCGATTTTTATTGTGAGTGAGGAATCCCTCATATCCAGCAATGCTTTTAAAATCGGCGGTCTGCAGGGAATAGATGTTACCGTACTTAAATATGCAGGAATGATAATCGGCTTATCTTTATTGCTTACTATGCTGTTTCACAATGAACTGGAGGTTTTTTCTCTAAGTGAGGACAAAGCTCATACACTGGGATTGCCGGTATCCTTTTACCGTTTTTTCTTCCTTGCGCTGGCAGCGGCACTTGCCGGTTCAGCCGTCAGTTTTTCAGGGCTCATTGGATTTGTTGGCTTGATGGTTCCCCATATGGCAAGAGGGCTGGTGGGAGGAGAATGCAGATATTTACTGCCTGCTTCCGCCATTTTAGGAGCACTGCTATTAGTAAGCTGTGATTATGCTGCAAGAACCTGGTTTGCACCATATGAATTACCGGTGGGTATTATTTTATCCTTACTAGGAGCGCCTTTTTTCCTCTGGCTGCTTTGCAGAAAAAAGGGAGGGAGAAATGCTTAGACTGGAAACGATAACTGCCGGATACCAAAGATGTCCGGTTATATATGAAATCAATCATACATTTGAAGCAGGAACAATTACAGCGGTAATCGGACCTAACGGAAGCGGGAAAAGCACTCTTTTAAAAGCAATGGTTGGACTGATCAATCTTTATGACGGAAGAATATATTTAAATAATATGCCTAAAGAGGATATTGGACATAAGGAATTTTCAAGACATGTATCTTATCTTTCCCAGGGTCATATAGGCGGAGCCATAACGGTGTCCAGGCTGGTTCTTCATGGCAGATTTCCTCATCTCACCTATCCCAGGCGTTACAGCAGCAGAGATTATGAATATTGTCATGAAGCCATGAAACAGATGGGGATTTTACCTTTAAAGGATAAAAGGATAGAGGAACTGTCAGGTGGACAAAGGCAGAAGGTATATCTTGCCATGGCATTGGCAGGAGCAATGGAGGTCTATCTTTTTGATGAGCCTACTACTTACCTGGATGTGAAATACCAACTGGAAGTATTTGAAACAATGCAACAGTTAAGGGAGCAGGGGAAAACGATTATAACGGTGGTGCATGACATGAATCATGCCATGCAGATGGCAGATCAGGTGATGGTTTTAAATCTGGGAAGAAATGTATTTTCCGGAAGACCCGCTGAGATTATGGAACATAAAATAATCGATGATGTGTTTCAGGTAAGTACAAAAGTATTTATGGATGAAAAAGGGAGAAAGCATTTATTATTTGAAAGGAAAAATGCATGATGAGAGGCACTTTGTATGGAATCGGAGTAGGACCCGGGGATCCAGAGTTAATAACATTAAAAGCACTAAAATGTTTGGAAAAGAGTGATGTAATTATTTTGCCAGCAGCACCTAAGGAGGAATGTTATGCGTATCAGATTGTATATAGAGTTTATCCTGAAATTGAAGAAAAAAAAGTATTATGTATGCCGTTTCTAATGAGTAAAAATAAGGAGGAATTGACCGATTCCCATAGGCAGATATATGAGGATATTTCAACGTTACTAGAACAGGGAAAGACAATTTGCTTTTTGACCATAGGAGATCCTTCGATATATTCTACGTATAGCTATATCCACAAAAAAGAGCGTTCTAGGGGAGGATACCCTGTGATGATAAGCGGTGTGCCATCTTTTTGTGCGGCAGCCGCAGCAATGGGCATTTCACTGGCAGATAATAAGGAGCAGATACATATTATACCGGCATCTTATGAAATAGAGGAAACCTTATATCTAAAGGGTACCAAGGTATATATGAAGTCAGGAAAGCAGCTTAGAAAGTTAAAACAGATGCTTTTAAATAAGGAAGGTGAAGGGAAACATATTGTTTACAGTATATCAAATTGTGGAATGCCTAATGAGAGACTGGTTTGTGGAGCGGAAAATATAGATGAAGACAACAGATATCTTACCACTGTGATACTAAAAGAAAAATGCTAAATTAATATCAATATTTATTGAATTAAAATAGAAAAAACTCCTTAATTAGTAAAATTATGATATACTTATCTATTAATAAGGGACTTATAATGACATTATTACAAAAGCAAAGGAATTGTGTTTGTGAGAGGTAGCCGCTTTGAAAGATAAGAAGTTTTATATTAGTTTATTAATAATGCTACTGTTTTTTTCCCCTGTACGCAGCTTTGCGGCAGAGAAAGCAGATACGGAGCAGGAGGATTTAAAACAGACACTTTTGCAGTACCAGGACTATCAAGACAGATTCAGTCAGATAGAAAATGATACGGATATCAGTGCTTGTGGCTTTCAAGTAATTGAAGAGCAAATATTTCCGATTACTTTAGAAAATTTTGGTGATGTATTTTTTATTCCCGCAATGGATAAGCAGTATCAACGCCTGGCTATCTTTTTAGCAAAGGGAGATGGAAATATTGTATATAAGAGCGATCAGCTAGAGACCAATCACAGAAATTCCGGTGAACTGAAACAGTTTAATAGAGGTATTGCAGCGGTTTCATTTCAGGATGCAAATAGCGATGGCCTCACGGACATTATACTGATTACCTTCTGTGCCAATGAGTCAGGAGGGACAGCAGGAAAGAAGTATAAGGTAGGGGATGTTTTATTTCAGAATGAGCAGGGATTTTATAGAGACTGGAGGCAATCAGATAAAATCAACAGATTCAGTATGAATAAGAGTGTTGAATTTATTACAGCATTTGTCAGGGACGGTTATTCCACAGAATTCTTATATACTGCTAACACTCTGAATGAACTATTGGGGAATGGGTTTCAGATAATTACGGAACAGTGTTATTGGAGAACGTTTGAAAAGTTAGGCAGGCTTCAGCTTGTTCCGGGTACATATACAATGTCAGATTATCAAATATTTATGATTTATTTAGTAAATGAGCAGGGTTATATTATATGGAGCTTTCAGCCAATGGGTGATTATGATAATCTTTACGCATTAAAAGGAATCACCTGCAGAGATATAGACGGAGACAGTTTGCGTGATGTTGTTATTCTGGCCCGTTATAGCTATGAAGGCAGTGCGGGGGAGCTGATTGTTAAAAGTGACTATGCTATTTATTATCAGAGGACAAGCGGGTTTTCCATAGAAACAGATTATAATAAAATATATCAATGTAATGATGACGATACACTGGGAGAACTGGTAGAGAAGGTACGCGCATATTGGGGATGGGGAAATGAGACATGATAAAGATACTGATTGTAGATGATGAAAAAGCTATTTGTGATCTGATAGACTTAAATCTGTCGGCGGCAGGCTATCACTGCATGTCTGTTCAGGATGGATTGGATGCAATCACTCTTATTGAAGGTGAAAAATTTGATTTAATTCTACTGGATATTATGCTACCCGGTATTGATGGTTTTGATATTATGGAATATATCAGACCATTGAAAGTACCTGTTATTTTTATAACAGCCAAACATGAAGTCAAAGATAGGGTAAAGGGACTTAAGTTGGGTGCGGATGATTATCTTGTGAAACCCTTTGATGTGGTGGAATTGGTTGCCAGGGTGGAAGTAGTTCTGCGCCGATATAACAAAACCCAACGGCTGCTTGCTGCAGGAGATGTGGTGGTAGATGTAGAGGCGCATAGAGTAACCAAAGGGGGAATACAGATAGAACTGACGAATAAAGAATTCGGTCTGTTGGTACTCTTTATAAAAAATAAAAACATAGCTCTTTTCCGGGAAGTCTTATATGAAAAGGTCTGGGAAGGCGATTATTATGGAGACAGCCGTACGCTGGATCTCCATGTGCAGCGCCTTAGAAAGAAGATGGGATGGGAGAGCAGTCTGGTAGCGGTATATAAGGTTGGATACCGTTTAGAGGTACCTCAATGAAATTTTCATTAAAATTATTATTATGGACAATTATAGTTATGGCTATAGCTTTTGGCTTCAGTGGATTTTATTTTGTTAATTTTGTATTTGAGACATCCTTAAACAGAGAAGTACAGCAAGCCTTGGATGAAAATAGTATTCTGCGTTTTGCATTTGAAACGGCAGCGCTCAACGTACCTACAAAATATAATGTTCTTCAGGACAATAGAGTGGAGCAGATTGCTTCTAATCTGGAAACCGGAGGGCATAGTACCAGCCGTCTGCTAAGACTTTGTGATGAGCAGAAAAATGTGTTGTATGTAAGCGATGGTTTTGAAGCCGATGATAGTTTATTAATGCTGACAGACAGCAATACAAAGACATATCAAGTGATTAAACTGAAAAATAACTATTATATACAGTCGGGCATTTCAGTGGATACGTTAGACCGGGTTTTGTATTTGGAAACGATGAAGGATGTGACAGAGGTATTCAAAGAGAGGGCATTAGGTTTCTCTGTTTACAGAAGAGTAACGATTATAATGCTTATTTTTGGTACGGTTATCATGTATATTATATCTTCCTGGCTGACCAAACCAATCCGTCTGCTCACCAGAGCGACCAAGCGAATGGCGGCAGGAGATTATGATTACAGAGCGAGACAGGTTAGCAATGATGAGCTGGGGCAGTTGACTACAGATTTTAATAAGATGGCCATTGCTCTGGAAGAAAACATTAATAAGCTGGAAGATGAGATTCAGTCAAGAGAAGATTTTGTGGCGGCTTTTGCTCATGAACTGAAGACCCCTCTTACCTCTATTATCGGATACGCAGATATGCTCCGTTCAAGAAAGCTGGATGAAGAAAAGAGTTTTATGTCGGCAAATTATATTTATACGGAGGGAAAACGATTAGAGGCTATGTCTTTTCGCTTACTGGATATTATTGTTACCAAGCGCCGAGAAATTGAGTTTCAGATGGTATCAGCAGAATCTTTTTTCCTTTATCTGAAAAATATGTTTGATGATAATTATAAACTGCAGTTTAATTATACCTACGACCATGGAATGGTAAGAGCCGAAGCTAATTTGATTAAGACTGTTTTAGTTAATATATTGGATAATGCTTGTAAGGCATCGGAGCCGGACAGCATAATAGAGATAGAAGGGCATTTGCTGGAGGACGGGTATCGTTTTGTGATTCGAGATCAGGGTGAGGGTATTCCCATAGAAGAACAGCATAATATAACCAAAGCCTTCTATATGATTGATAAATCCCGTGCAAGAAGTAAGAATGGTGCCGGATTAGGGTTGGCATTATGCGTGGAAATATTATCTTTGCATCATAGTAAATTAAAGATAGAAAGTGAACAAGGGAAAGGTACTTGTATGAGCTTTACTCTATCCATCAAAGGAGAGGAAATGTCATGAAAAAATCAATCATTAACATATCCTTTTTGGCGTTTGTCGGTCTGGTTGTCATATTGTCTATATGGGGACCGGAAGCACTGGCAACATACAATGATAAAAAAGTTCTGGATGTACCGCATACGGAATCTATGGAAGAGGTCGGAAAAGGGTATCGCTATTCTCTAAATAGTAATGAAAAAGTATATATTCTTTCTAAATGTTTAAATAGTCAGATTCTTCCTGAAAGTGACCAAAATGCTTTAACAAGAAACGAAAATGTAGATACGGAATATCAGGAGTTGGCAGGAACTTATGCATTTGTAGTGAATCATAAAGGTCCATCAGGAAAAGAAATAACAGATGTGGAAATCTATGAGACCAGCAACAAAGGCCTTAATATGCTAAAAGAGTTGGGAATCCTGCCTGATTCAGTAAAAGAAGTAGAAGCGGGGGCTTATGATGCTGTATTATATTCAGCAATTGATGTGTTGGAGCCTAGAAATAATGTTGCGGTCTGGAAATTGAATTTATCCAATAGTCAGAAAAATGCCGACAAAAAAAACAGGCTGATAGATGCTTATATAGATGCAGATAATGGAAAGATATATGAGTTTTATGCCAGAACTACTCTTGAATGGAAAGATATTGACCCGGATTCTATCATTGATAAATGGAGTAATTACATGGGACTTAGCAAACCCACACCTTATGAAGCGGAAACTCCATTGATGGAAACCACTTCTTATTTTAAAAAGTATGTCTTTTCCGGAATGGGAGAAGAAAATACAATTGTCACAATAGGCTATTATGAAGGAATAAACGAAATTTTTCTGAAAATATCAAAATGATGCAAATATGATGCAACTATGATGATATTATGATGCACCACTTGTGTAATCTGAAATCGATGAAGATCGAAGAGGGTGACACAAATGAAAAATAGAAAAAAATTAACTTATTACAGAAAAAGAAGAAACAAAAAAAAGAAAAAAATATTGCGAGCGCTATGTTTGGGGCTTGTCGTAGCCGGCATGTGGGGAGCGTTTACACTCATAGAAATAAAAGTAATGGCATCTCCGGAAGAACCGGCAATCGAGGCTTTGGCAGAAGAGCGACAGAAGTCCGAAAGTACTGTTTCTGCAAATATAATTTCTTTTCCGGATATAGAAAAAGATCCTGACGTACCGGTTGTCGTAATAGACCCTGGTCACGGTGGATTAGACGGGGGATGTTCTGCGGAAGGAATATTGGAAAAAGATATTAATTTAAGTATTGCGGACATGCTCAATGTAAAGCTGACGGATATGGGATATAAAGTAATGATGGCGAGGAAAGAGGATAAATATATTGCAAAAGAAGAAAGAGTTAAGATGGCCAATTACTTTCAAGCAGATATTTATATAAGCATTCATCAGAATTATTATGAAATATCAGAAGTAAACGGAATTGAGACATGGTATGATGGAGCGGACGAAACAAGGGATAGTAAGAGACTGGCTCAGCTGATAAATAGTGAAACTATAAACAGTACAGGCGCACCGGAACGTGAGTTGCGTGATGATGCTGATTACTGTGTAACCAGTGAAACAACCATGCCGGCATGTTTGATTGAAACAGGATTTCTTTCTAATAAGGAAGAACGTGAGCTATTGTGTACCACCGAGTATCAGGAGCAGATAGCATCCGGAATTGCTAAGGGAATTGAATTGTATTTTCACCCTAAAACTATGTATTTAACATTTGATGACGGACCATCAGAAGAGCATACCGATGCAATACTGGATATATTAAAAGCAAGAGATATCAAAGCAACCTTTTTTGTAATTGGTGAAAGTGTTCGTAAGTATCCGGAAACAGCCAAACGAATTGTAGAAGAGGGGCACGTGATTGGAATCCATTGTAATAACCATAAATATGAAGATATTTATGAAAGCGCAAAAAGCTACGTTGAAGATTTTGAAGAAGCATATGCTGCGGTATTAGAAGTTACCGGTGTAGAGACGAAGTTTTTTCGGTTTCCTGGGGGCAGCATCAATGCATATAATAATAATGTCAGAGACGATATCATTAAAGAGATGAGCGCTAAGGGATTTATTTATTTTGATTGGAATGCCAGTATTGAGGATGCAGTAAAAAAATCCACTCCGGAACAACTGATTACCAATGCCAAAGAATCTACCCTGGGAAGAAAGAAGGTCATTCTTTTAGCACATGATACTATTTATAATACTACCCAATGTTTGGATGAGATTATTGAACAGTTCCCTGAATATCAAATGAAAGTATTGACATCCAATGTGGAACCAATCCAGTTTTAACAGCAAAGTGTTACAATTATAGCGTATATGCCTGATAAGTATGGTTGGATACAAAAAGCGTATGGTTAACAGTAATTGAAAAATATGTCTAATTTTAATAGAATTAAAGATGTAAAAATAATATAAGGGTTATTTTTAAAGGATTACTTATGGTTTCGAAGTAATCCTTTATTTTTTATGTAAAATATCTTTTATTTATTTTTGTAAAAGGTTATAATACAAAAATGTGAGGTAAAATTATGAATTATAACTGGAAAAAGAATACCGCTATTTTTATGTCAAGTCAAGCAATTTCGCTGCTGGGATCGTCCCTTGTGCAATTTGCCATAACATCCTATATAACAGTACAAACGAAATCAGGATTATATGCTACCATAGGAATTCTATGTGCAATTCTTCCGATGTTTTTACTATCTCCTTTTGCAGGAGTATGGGCAGATCGGTATAATAGAAAAACATTAATTATTATAGCTGATGGAGGTATTGCGGCATGTACTCTGTTGGTAGCAATTGCATTTATAATGGGATATGAATCTATAGAACTGCTTTTTGCTGCACTTATAATAAGAGCTTTGGGATCAGCAGTACAGATGCCCTGTGTCAGCGCCTTATTACCGGATATTGTGCCGGAGAAACATTTAGCAAGAGTCAATGGTATCAACAGCAGCATTCAATCGCTTTTTGCGCTTGCCTCCCCAATATTAGGAGCATTGCTTCTATCAATGATACCCTTAGGACCAATATTCTTTATCGATATCATTACAGCAGTAATTGCAATTCTGATTATGCTTATGGCGCTAAAGATTCCAACGAAAGAGAAAATAGAAAAAATATCAGATAACTATTTTGTAGAAATGAAGCAAGGAATGAAATACATTTTAAATTCAAAATTTCTTGTGGAGTTTTTTGCTTTTTGTAGTATCTTTTTTATTATGATGGCACCTGCTGCGTTTTTAACACAGGTGCAGGTAGTCCGCAATTATGGGGAAGATTATTGGCATCTTTCAACGATTGAAGTTGCCTATTCCGTTGGTATGCTGTTGGGGGGCATATTAATCACCCTATGGAGAGGTTTTAAAAATAGAGTGAATACCATAATGTTAGCGGTTGTGTTAATGAGCTTATGTACCTTCGCCCTGGGAATCCCTATGCCCTTTCCACCTTATGTCTTTTTCATGGGATTGTTCGGAATGGCGATGCCTATATTAAATACACCGGCAATGACTATGCTGCAAGAGAAGGTAGATTCAGAATTCAGAGGAAGGGTCTTTGGAATCATGACTATGTTAAATACCAGCATGATGCCCCTTGGTATGGTGATTTTTGGTCCCATTGCCGATTATATTTCTATCGAGATCCTGCTGATTATAACGGGAGTAATAACACTAATAACAGCCTTATGCATGACAAGAGCCAAAGCACTCCACAAAGCCGGCATGACATAATAAAATAATAAAAATACTAAAATCTAAACAACGGGCAGCTTGCATTATAAGCTGCCCGTTGTTTTCTTAACCCCTTCTTTATACGTTTTCTATTATAATTATATAAGGCTTTGTGAAATTAGCTTCTGAGTGGTGGCACTCCCCCTAAACACTTTGGAATGCCCTCTTTTCTATGGAAATGAGACCGAATTCGGGCTCATTGGAATGTTTTGAAAAACGGGCTTACAAAGTGCTTAGGGAGAGAGACACCACTCAGAAACTAGTTTCACAAATTCAAAATAAAATAACAGAAAGGAAGTTGTTATGTTAGAAAATCGAGCTTTTATTGTTGAATCACCCAAAAATAAACTGATTACCCTGGAAGTGATACCGGGACATTTTACCACAGGTAATTCCCATCTTAATTTTTATTTAAATATGAATCGGATGAAGACAAATGCCTTAGTTGCCAGAGATGTAGCTAGGGAAATGGCGATTCCTTATTTATTAAATAATCTTGTGGATACGATAGTTTGTATGGAAGATACGGAGGTAATCGGCGGTTATATGGCAGAGGAATTACTGGAAAACGGATCTATGGTTGTAAACAGTGATAGAGAAATTCATATCATACGTCCTACGGTTGCGACCAACGGTCAACTAATCTTTATGCAAAGCAATCAAAATCACGTGTATAATAAGCAGATTATACTGCTGATTAGTACTGTTTCTACAGGGAAAACAATTTCAAGAGCATTAGAATTTATTAGATATTATGGTGGAAAGCTTGCCGGTATTTCTGCTATTTTTTCAGCTAAAGATGAGGTGGCGGATTGGGAAATCAATTCCGTTTTCAGCGCTGATGATATACCGGATTATGAGGTGTCCAAGCCATCCGAATGTAAGATGTGCAAGGAAAAACAAAAGATAGATGCACTTGTAAATCATGACGGTTATGCAATGCTCTAATAGTAATAGGGATAAGGAGGTGTAGACTATATCTTATATAACGAACATAATTAATAACTTAACACTATCACAACTGTTGATGATACTTATTGCGCTTGCGCTTGCTTATATGGCAGTGGTTAAAAAATATGAACCGTTACTTCTCTTACCATTGGCTTTTGGAATGCTTATTGCCAATGTACCGATTGCCGGGCTTTCTTCCTATGATGAGGGTGGCTTGGTTTATTATCTATATAAAGGAATTGAACTTGGCATTTATCCGCCAATGATTTTTCTATGCATAGGTGCCATGACGGATTTCAGTCCATTGATTTCATCACCGAAAACAGCTCTGATTGGGCTGGGAGGACAGCTTGGTATTTTTGCTGCAATGTTTGGTGCCTTGGGTGTTGGAGCAGTAATTTCTTACTTTGTTCCCGGATTTACAGGCTTCACCATGCAGGAAGCTGCAGCAATCGGAATGATCGGAAGTTCAGACGGACCTACGTCTATTTATATTACAGAACGACTGGCCAACCATTTGCTCCCGACAATAACGATAGCAGCATATTCCTATATGGCTTTAGTGCCTATGATTCAACCGCCCGTTATGAGAGCACTGACAACCAAGAAAGAAAGAATGATAGTAATGCCAATACCGGGAAGGGTTTCTAAAAAGAAAAAAATTCTTTTTCCGATTATTATAACTATGTTGGTACTTATCTTTGTACCGTCAGCGGCAACATTAATCGCAATGCTGATGCTTGGTAACCTAATCAGAGAAAGCGGCGTAACAGATAGGCTGGCCAGAATGCTTCAGGGTGATTTGCTCAACTTACTTACTTTATTAATAGGAATATCCATCGGAGCCAGCGCTACGGCAGACCGGGTATTAAATGTAAAAACACTTATTATTATTATACTTGGATTGTTTGCATTCATCATGGGTACTTCAGGAGGTATACTGATTGCCAAGCTTCTATGTAAAATAACAGGAGGCAAAGTGAATCCTCTGATTGGTAATGCCGGAGTATCGGCAATGCCTATGGCTGCCAGAATATCGCAAACTCTGGGTCAGGAGTATAATCCAACCAACCATCTTCTAATGCATGCAATGGGACCGATTGTCGCCAGTACAATAGGCTCTGCAGTCATAGCAGGTATCTTTATTTCAATCTTTGGATAACTTTTAAGATTTAGTCGCTGCCTGTAAATATATGTTATAATAGATACAAAAATATATTATTTAATAAATATAGGTGAATTACGTTGAAAAATAAGAAAATAAAAGACCTTGTTATTTCATTCGGTATCCTTGCCGTCACATTACTAATCTGTGAAATATTATATCGCAATAATATCGGGTACCAAAATATAAATATTGTGATGTCTATGGCTATATTCCTCATAGCGGGTATTACTGACGGTTATATTTACGGGATATTTTCCGCTGTCATAGGTGTCTTTGCATATGATTTTTTCATTACATCACCAAGGTTTGCTTTTAGCTTTACAGTAGGAGTACCAATTACTCTTATCATTATGCTTCTGGTTGTATTTGCCAGCAGTACAATTACAACGATGATGAAGGAACAGGCAGAACAGGCAAAAGAGCAGCGGGAACTTGCCCAACTGCTTTACAGCATTAACAGAAAACTTCTTTCTACCAGAGATATTGATACAATAGCAAGATACTCTATGGAATACTTAAAGGATGAATTAAGACATTCAGTAGCTTTTTTTGAAGATATACAATCAGAAGGGAAGCTCAATCCTTATTTCAGACATGCGAAAAATGATGTTGGCATAGAGTATTTTTGTTGTGAAGAAATATATTCTTTAGTCAGAATGGCAGATAAACAGCGAAAACCATTAGAAGATAAAAAATATGGGTATTTTTTCCCCATATTAATTCAAAATATCAATTACGGAGTATTTGCTTTTTCATGTAATGAAAAAGATTTGAATATAAAACAGAAAATGTTTCTGTCACTCATAGCGGAACAAACGGCTCAGGCACTTAGAATGTATCGTTTGACTGTGGAACAACAGGAAACAGAAATATTAATAGAGGCAGAAAAGGTTAAAAACAGTTTTTTAAGAAGTATTTCTCATGATTTAAGGACACCTCTTACCGGTATTATCGGTTCCAGCTCGACACTACTGGAGGAAGGAAATAATCTTCCAAAAGAGGTCTGTTTGAAACTTGTTAGGGGGATACAAAATGATTCTCAATGGCTTTTGAATATGATAGAGAATATATTATCTATAACAAAAGTTGAAAAGAATGGTATGGAAATTGACAAAATAGAAGAAATAGCAGAGGAGGTAGTTGCGGGGGCTGTTTCTGCTTTTCATAAACGTTTCCCGGATGCTCAGATTACAGTAAAACAATCTGACGAGATCATTGTGGTTCCAATGGATATTATGTTGATTTCCCAAGTGATGAACAATCTCTTGGATAACACACAAAAACATGCCAAAGGACAAAAATCAGATGTTATTATTGAGGTAAAGGCAATGGAAGACTTTGCCAGCTTTATTATTGCTGATAATGGACCGGGTATTGATGAAAGAATCCTACCTTCATTATTTCATTTTTCAGTGACTACAAAAGAGCCGTGCAGGGATTCCGCAAGGGGATTGGGAATCGGACTTTCTATTTGTAAGACAATTATAAATGCTCATGGCGGAGAAATATATGCGAATAATCGGCCGGAAGGCGGAGCACAATTTATGTTCACCTTACCGTTATGCAAAGAGACTTAGTGTGAAAACGCACACTAAGTTTTGTGTCTTTGGAATTAATACATTTAGAAAGGTAAGGTTGTCAATCATGAAGAATAAGCATGTAATTATGATAGTAGAAGATGAAGAAGCCATTATGGATTTCTTGACAATTAAACTGGAAGCGCAGGGTTATAGAACCCTCAAAGCATACAATGGAGAAGATGGAATTTCATTCGCAACGTCCCATTGTCCGGATCTTATTTTGTTGGATTTGGGTTTGCCGGATATGGATGGTATGGAAGTTCTTAAGTCTGTCAGAAGTTGGAGTTTGATTCCAGTAATCGTTATATCTGCCAGACATGAGGAAAGGACAATAGTTTCGGCTTTGGATAACGGCGCTGATGACTATATAACAAAGCCTTTTAATAATTCAATTCTAATGGCAAGAATTCGCACTGCACTTAGAAATGGTCATGTAACCAAAATACAAAACGGAATATCGAAACATTCTTTTCAAGTAGAGAAACTCTATATAGATTATGATAAAAGGGTAGTGACGATTGACAAAGAACCTGTGCATCTGACGCCCATAGAATATCGTATTATAGTGCTTCTTACTTTGAATGCGGGCACTGTTTTAACTCATGAAGCATTATGCCGGGAACTCTGGGGACCTTATGTGAATAAAAGCAAGGCACTGCGTGTGAATGTTGCGAATCTCAGAAGAAAAATAGAGAAAAATGCAGCCGAGCCCCAATACATTTTAACAGAGATCGGTGTGGGCTATCGAATGGCAGAGAAAAACGATGAAATTTAATATAGTCTGCCAACTCAGATGTATTTATAAAGTTATACTTGAAATATGTAATATGGGTATGCTATGTTAAAAGTCGATGGATTAATACCGGATTTAAATGTTTGATAAAAAATTGCAGCTCTATAGCTGCTGAAACAAAGGAGAAACTCATTATGAACGTAGTGGAATTCGTTTCACAGGTCGTGCAAAACCCCATTCTTTTAATTACAGTTATTTTAACATGTGGCGTAATATTTGTGAATGGCTGGACGGATGCACCCAATGCAATAGCAACCTGTATTGCAACCCGTGCCATACCGCCAAGAGCAGCAATTATTATGTCTGCGGTATTTAACTTTCTTGGAGTTTTTGTAATGACTCTTATCAATTCTACTGTAGCCATGACGATTAAGAATATGGTTAACTTTGACGGAGACACAAATTCAGCGATTATTGCATTATGTGCAGCACTTTTTGCAATTATCTTATGGGCAGTAGCTGCTTGGTATTTTGGGATACCTACAAGCGAAAGTCACGCTCTGATAGCCGGTTTGTCAGGTGCGGCAATCGCCCTGCACAATGGATTTGGGGGAATTAATGGTGAGGAATGGCTGAAAGTTATATATGGTTTAGTACTTTCTACTGCATTAGGTTTTGGCAGTGGATATGGATTTACAAAACTAACAGAATTTTTTTGCCGCAAAATGGACAGGCGTAAAACAACCGGATTTTTCCAAGGGGCTCAGATATTTGGCGGAGCTGCAATGTCATTTATGCATGGAGCGCAGGATGGACAGAAATTCATGGGTGTATTGATGTTAGGAGTGTTTCTGGCAAATGGAAGTGAAACAACAGGTAATGTTCAGCTTCCCCTTTGGATGATGGTGATGTGCTCAGTTCTAATGGCTTTGGGTACTTCCCTGGGAGGATATAAAATCATAAAGTCCGTGGGTATGGACATGGTAAAATTAAATACCTATCAAGGATTTTCCGCTGATTTAGGTGCAGCTTTTTGTCTGCTTCTGGCATCCCTTACGGGAATACCGGTAAGTACGACACATACAAAGACAACCGCCATCATGGGAGTTGGTGCTACGAAGAGACTTTCTGCCATTAATCTTGAGGTGGTTAGGGAAATGGTGTTTACGTGGATACTAACTTTTCCGGGGTGTGGTCTTATTGCATTTATTGCAGTGAAAGTATTCAATTTACTGATATAGTTCCATAAAGGTAAAAATAATTAGTTAATTATAACTAACAGGAGGAATAAACATGGCAAAGGTAAAGGATAATTTTTATTTTGATAATTTTGTAGAATGCATTCGTATTTCAAGAGAAGCAGCAGCCAAATTGTGTGATATTATTGATAATTATGATATTAGCGAGATTAAAGCTGATGTAGATGCCATTCATGAGATTGAACACAGAGGTGATGTAAAGAAGCATGAAATGACAAGAGAAATTGTGAAAGCTTTTATTACCCCTATTGACCGCGATGACATTATTGAGATTAGTACATGTATTGATAATGTAACTGATTCTATAGAGGATATTGTTATTGGACTATATACTTGGAATATTACTGAATTACGCGGAGATGTTGATAAATTTGCAAATCTTATTGTAAAATGCTGCGAAGTTGCAGAAAAGATCTTAAGTGATTTAAATGATTATAAGAAATCAAAAACTATTATGAAACATATTATCGATCTTAATCAGTTAGAAGAAGAAGGTGATGAATTATATATTCAGAATATAAGGAGACTAGTTATTGAAAGCTCCGATCCGATTCTTATTATGGCGTGGCGTGAAATATATCGGTCATTTGAAACCGTATGTGACTGCTGTGAAGATTTGGCAGACGCAGTAGAAGCAATCATTATTGCAAATACTTAATATAATTTTATGATTTTAGTTAAGGGTGCTTATTTATAAGTACCCTTTAATAAATTATTTTGATATTAAAAAATAATTTATATGAAAAATAGTAAATAGGGACTAGGAAAAACCCCTAATTTTTGTTAAAATAATAGATAATAAACATCATTAGTATTACGTGAGGTGACTACTATGACTTTTACAAAAAATTTATTAACCCCCGAACTAAATATAGATAAAGAGCAGCAGTTGGAAACCCCTGATAATACGTTAAGCATAGACAATATTTTACTACGTTGTATCAGGACACTTACTGAGACTGAAGACTTGAAGCAGGCAATCGACAAATTGCTTGAAATTCTTTGCCGCTATCATAATGGCAATCGAGGATATATATTTGAATGCAGTGCAGATGATGCATTTTTAAATAATACATATGAGTGGTGTGCAGAAGGAGTCTCCGCAGAAATTGATAATCTTCAGAATATTCCGAAAGAAGTAGCCGCAGATTGGTTTGTTAACTTTTCTAAATATGGTAGCTTTTATATATCTAATTTAAAAGAGGATCTGGATGAAAACAGTGCAGATTATCGTATTTTAAAGGCACAAGGAATCAAAAGTTTGATGGCGGCACCTTTAGTTGAAAGGGGTCAGATAAAAGGCTTTATAGGAATCGATGATCCGAGAGAGGGAATCGATAACTTTTCGCTACTGACTTCAGTAACTTATTTTATTATCAATGATATTCAAAAACGCCGTATGGTCATGGAACTTGAACGGCTTAGTATATTGATGTTTTGACAGAATTATTTAATCGAAATAAATATTTAAAAGACATCTTAAAGCTGGAACAGGATTGTCCGGATAAATTGGGAGTTGTCTATATTGATTTGAATGGGCTAAAGGTAGCAAATGATCAGTTTGGACATGATTATGGTGATTATTTATTGAAAAAGTTGGCGGACACTCTCACTGATATTTTCAAAGAGAATATCTATAGAATAGGCGGTGATGAATTTGTAGTGCTCTGCCTGGATATGGCTCAGGATGAATTTAATCATAATGTAAAGATTTTGCGTGAAATGGTAACCGATGGAAAAGACCTTACTGCATCGGTAGGAACCATTTGGGAAGAAAAGAATTTTAATGTAAAGGGACTTATCAAACATGCAGATGATCTGATGTATGCCAATAAGCAGCAATACTATCAACAGGTTGAAGTGGAAGACTATAATCATAATTATTCATTGGTAAAGCAGTTGTTAAATGATTTAAAAGAAGGAAGATACAAGGTATTTTTACAGCCTAAGATTAGTTTGACAACGGAAGTTTTATGTGGAGCAGAAGCCTTAATAAGAGGTTCTGATAAAGAAGGGAATCTGATATTTCCTGACAGTTTTATACCAACGTTTGAGGCACATGGAATGATTAGACATATTGATTTTTTCGTATTAGAAACGGTATGCAGCCTCCTATATGATTTGAAAAAACAAGGACAAGAAATCGGCAATATTTCTGTTAATTTTTCCAGAGTTACTTTGCTGGAATATGATGTGGTAAATAATATGATTGCCATTTGCAGAAAGTATGGGATTAATCCGTCAGTAATTACGATTGAAGTTACAGAATCTGCCGCAAAGTTAAGAATTGAAGAGCTTGTGACTCTGGTATACAATATAAAGGCGGCTGGTTTTGGAATATCACTTGATGATTACGGAACGGAATATTCCAATATGGCTATGCTGACGAATATTGGCTTTGATGAAATTAAATTAGACAGAAGTATTATCAGTGAATTAACAATCAATGAAAAAACAAGAACGATTACCCAATATACGATTAAAATGTTGAAAGAATTGGAGATGTGTCAAGTTGTGGCAGAGGGTATTGAGACTTTAGAAGAGCTTGATATTTTAAAAAAATATGGATGTGACTGCGGACAAGGCTATCATTTTTCCAGACCGATACCTATCAATGATTTTTTAGTTAAATATTTTAAAAATGGGAAGTAAAAGCATGTAGAGAAAGATGTTATTCTCAATAATTAAAAGCAGCTTTTCGCAAAGAGAGGCTGTTTTTGTCTGAGGCATAAGTGTAAATGCAATAAAGAGGAAGAAGTAAAATAATGATGGATAACAAAGAACAAAATAAAATAATCAATGCTTTAATGGAATATACAATGGAACTGATTATTATGTTCGATGAAGCAGGAAATATCTTGGATTATAATAAAACCGCAAAAGAAGTATTGGGTTATGATGAAAAGATAACAGAGATTAATATATCAGAAATTTTACGGAAATCTTTTAAAGAAGAAGATATCTTTTCGAAGGCATTGCAGTCACTAACAGAGCAGAAAGAAGCATTTATATACAGGAAGAATGGAACTTGTTTCAGTGCAGGTATACAAATTAAGTATTATGAGGAGGCAGATTGCTATTTGCTATTTGCAATTGATATTGAGATAAGTAAAAATATGGAACATGAGTTGGTGCACTATAAAGAAGTGGCAACACAGCTAGCTGAAGTAAAGAATGAATTTGCAGCAAATGTTACCCATGAGCTTCGTACCCCATTAAACGGAATAAGAGGACATGTAGAAAATCTCAAAGAGACCTATCTGACGACGGAACAAAGGAAGACACTGGATATCATTGAACACTGCTGCAATAATATGTCCTCCATCATAAATAATATATTGGATTTTTCTAAAGTCCAATCAGGCAAATTTGAGATGGAGGAGAGGAAGTTTAATTTTCAGGATATGATGGATCATATCATATCAACCAATATGGCAGCGGTCAATGAAAAGGGGCTGAAGTTAACGGTTAATATTGATGAGAATATTCCTAAATTATTAATAGGCGATGAGCTGCGGATTACACAAATATTAAATAACTTCTTGTCCAATGCAATTAAGTTTACCTCAATCGGTTTTATCAGAATAGAAGCCATGTTGACTATGCGTAAAAATAATGAAGTGGAATTATTTTTTGTTGTAGCTGATTCAGGGATAGGAATTGCGCTGGAGGAGCAAGAAGACTTATTTAAAAGTTTTTCCCAGGTGGATGCTTCCATAACCAGAAAATACGGTGGTACGGGGTTAGGGTTAGCGATTACAAAAGAACTGGTTGAAATGATGAAAGGTAAGATATACTTAGAAAGTGAAAAGGGAAGAGGTAGTAATTTTTCATTCTCAATACGCCTTCAGACCGCTGAAAAAGAGTCGGCTAAGGAAGAGTATAAAAAAGAAATTATTCAATTCATTGAACAACAAAATAGTTCCAAAGACTATAAAGAAATTGAAGAATACTATCACTTTGGAACGGAAAAAAATAGAGGTGAAATTGTCGGTCGCATGGAAAAGCTTATTCTCGGAATTGAATTAGGAGCATGGGAAAAGGCTGAGATGTGGACTGGTGAACTTGGCAGTCTGGTTGAAAATGCAGAGGTTGATATAAAAAGAGCAGTGCTTAAACTTCAGATGGCAATCAGAAAAGAAAATTATGATACAAGTATAAAATGTTATGATAATTTGAAAAAGTTAATAGAAGATACCGAGGAGATTGCCTATGGAAACGGAGAATAAAGGGCGGGAGATACCGCGGATATTAATTGTAGATGACTTGGAAATCAACGTAATCATTTTAGAACAGATTATAAAGAAGATGGGATATATACCACTGGCAGCAAATGAAGGCAAGGGTGCTCTAGAGATTATGAATTATACATTGCCTCAGATTATATTGTTAGATGTTTCTATGCCGGAAATGAGTGGATATGAACTATGTGAAATATTGAAAAAAAATAAAAGGACTCGGGATATTCCGGTTATCTTCATATCCGCAATGGATGGAAGCGATGATAAAATCAAAGGGTTTAAGGCAGGTGCAGTGGATTTTATTACGAAACCTTTCGAACCTCTTGAAGTTACTAAGCGAATAGAAAATCATCTTAAATTGTACGAAATGCAAAAGGAAATGGAAGCCTATAGTTTCCGGCTGAATCTATTGGTGAATGAGCAGATGGCTCGTATAGAAGCGGAGCAGAAGAATATTTTATTTGCACTTGCAAAAATTACGGAGGGCAGAGATAATTCTACCAATAATCACTTAGAAAATATTAGTTATAATAGTAGAGTACTGGCGCAGAGCCTACAGATCAGCCCTATATTTGAAAAAGAAATTACTGCGGCATTTATTGAGAAAATCGGAGTGGCAGCAATGCTTCATGACATTGGTAAGATAAGAATGCCCGATGAATTGTTACTAAAAACAGGCAGGCTAAGTGAAGCGGAACAAGAGGAACGAAAAAAGCATACGGAAACTGGAGCACTGATTCTGGAAGAAATATATGCAAATGCAGAAAAAAACGACTTTCTTCCTATGGCAATCAACATTGCCAGGTATCATCATGAAAGATGGAATGGGACAGGATATCCGGAGGGTTTAAAAGAAAATGAGATACCTCTTTGTGCCAGAATTGTTTCTCTCATTGATCGGTTTGATACTTTAACTGGGGAACGTTTTTATAAAGCGGCATATACCATGGATGAAAGTATACAAATAATAGAACAGAGTAAAGGAATATATTTTGATCCCGATATTGTAGATGTATTTCTGAGGATAAAGAAACAATTGCGGCACAACTGAAAAACATATATAATATATTGTTAGATAGAGGAATATTTAAAAGATAAAATATATAGCTTGTGAAGCTAAATATAAATTTTTCATGCCGCACAGCGGAGAAAGGGAAGAGACAATGAAAATATTATTAGCGGAAGACGATTTTGCCAGCAGAAAATTTATGGATAAATATTTGAGCCGTTATGGGGAGTGCGACATTACGGTAGATGGCGTTGAGGCATTGGAGACATTTATTATGGCATTGGAAGAGGAAGATCCATATGATTTGATTTGTCTGGATGTCATGATGCCGGTTATGAATGGATATCAAGTACTTGGAGAAATAAGAAAAATTGAAAAAATGCAGGGAGTTGCTCCGGAGAATTATGTGAAAATTGTTATGACAACCGCATTAAATGAAGAAAAAGATGTGAAAAAGGCTTTTGATATGGAGTGCACCGCATATTCTGCAAAACCAATTGATACAGGGAAATTCGATGAAATTTTGAAAAAAATTGGATTACTTTCATAAGCGTGTCAAATATGCAGATTACAAAAGGAGGATACTACATAATGGATTCAGAATTAAGTAAAAAATTAGAAGACAATGGAATAGACGTTGTAAAGACAATGGAACGTTTTATGAACAATGATGATCTATTCTTGAAATTCTTGAGAAGATTTTTGGATGATCACAACTATCAGGATATGATAGCATCCATCATAGAGAAAGATTATGAAAAGGCATTTAATTATGCACATACCTTAAAGGGACTGTCGGCTAATTTAGGCATGAATTGCATACAGAATCCGGTGTCTACTATCGTGAGCAAATTGCGTATGGAGCAGTATGATGATATTGCAAAAGATATGGAAGATTTAAATGATAACTATGAAAATATCTGCGAAATCATAAGATCTCTGTAGTGTCTGATACAAAGGAGTAGTGTTTTGTTATTTAGTTTTCGCTCTTTTATATAAAGTATATATATGATACAATGTATTATGTTGTTCTAATTTATAAAAATAATTAATAAGGTAAGGATGAGATGAAGAAGATATTATTAAAGCTCAGCGGGGAAGCTCTGGCAGGCGAGAAAAAGACTGGATTTGATGAAGAAACGGTCAGAGGGGTTGCTATCCAAGTGAAACAGCTTGTTGAGGATAAAACGCAGGTCGGAATTGTGATTGGGGGAGGTAATTTCTGGCGGGGACGCTCCAGTGAACATATTGATCGTACAAAAGCGGATCAGATTGGAATGCTTGCAACCATCATGAACTGCATCTATGTATCAGAAATATTCCGTTCTGTAGGAATGGGAACAGAGATACTTACTCCTTTTGAATGTGCATCCTTTTCAAAGTTATTTTCAAAGGATAGAGCAAATAAATATTTTAATCAGGGTAAAGTAGTGTTTTTTGCAGGAGGTACGGGACATCCTTATTTTTCAACAGATACAGGTGTGATATTAAGGGCTATTGAAGTAGATGCTGATGTTGTTCTGCTGGCAAAATCAGTAGATGGTGTTTATGATGATGACCCAAGAGTCAATCCGAATGCAAAAAGGTATGAAGAAGTAACGATTGAAGAAGTAATAGAGAAAAACCTTCAGGTAGTGGATATGACAGCTTCTATTTTAGCGAGAGACAATAAAATGCCAATGTGGGTATTTGGATTAAATAAAGAAAATAGTATTGTCGATACCGTAAATGGTAATTTTTCCGGAACTAAAGTTAGAGTATAAATATAATAATATAATTGGAGGATAATAGTATATGAACGAGAGATTACAGACTTTTGACAAAAAGATGAATAAAGCATACGAATATTTAGTGTCTGATTATATGACGATTCGTGCAGGACGGGCGAACCCTCATGTACTTGATAAGATTAGAATAGACTATTATGGTACACCAACCCCGCTTCAGCAAGTGGGGAATATTACAGTACCGGAACCAAGAATGATTCAGATAGCACCATGGGAGAAAACTCTTATAAAAGATATTGAGAAGGCAATTATGGCTTCTGATGTGGGGATTACACCATCTAACGACGGTGTGGTGATACGTCTTGTTTTTCCAGAACTGACAGAAGAGCGCAGAAAAGAACTAGTGAAAGATATAAAGAAAAAAGGTGAAGAAGGAAAAGTTGCAGTCCGCAATATTAGGCGAGAAGGGAATGACACCTTTAAAAAATTATTAAAAGAAGATGTTTCGGAAGACGAAATTAAGTTGCTGGAAGAAGAACTTCAGAAATTAACCGATAAGTTTATTAAAGAGATTGATAAGCTTGTAGAGGAGAAATCAAAGGAAATTCTTACGGTATAAATTATAAAAGGAAGGGACAGTCGATGGAAGTCGTATTGTCCCTTTTGACCGTATCGCTAATAGAAATATGAGCTGCCGCTCAAAGTCGCCAGACTTTGGCAGAATGGAGATTAATATGCAGGATAATGAGAGGCTTATAAACTTAAAAATCCCGAATCATGTTGCGATTATATTGGATGGAAATGGCCGTTGGGCAAAAAGTAAAGGGATGCCAAGAAATTATGGGCATGTTCAAGGCGCAAAGACTGTAGAAATTATCTGTGAAGAAGCCTATAAAATGGGAATACAATATCTAACGGTATATGCTTTTTCAACTGAAAATTGGAGTCGGCCTCAGGAAGAGGTTGAGGCACTAATGAAATTACTTAGGAATTATTTGAAGACCTGTCTAAAAACAGCGGAAAAAAATCGGATGTGTGTAAGGGTCATTGGCGAAAAAACAAAATTAGATCAAGATATCCAGCAAAGAATCGCTGAACTGGAGGAAGCAACAAAGAATAATGATGGACTGCATTTTCAGATTGCACTTAATTATGGAAGCAGGGATGAAATTACAAGAGCAGTCAGGGAAATTGCAAAGCAAGTTCATGATGGTATTCTAAGTCCGGAGAACATTGGCGAGGAATTAATAAGTGATACCATAGATACGAAAGGTCTTCCGGATCCTGATTTGTTGATACGAACATGCAATGAACAAAGAATCTCTAATTTTTTATTATGGCAGCTTGCTTATACAGAGTTTTACTTCACCTCTGTAGCATGGCCTGATTTTACAAAGGAAGAATTGATAAAAGCTGTAGAGGCATATAATAATAGAGATAGAAGATATGGCTTGGTGAAGGAGGAATAAAGAATGTTTATGACACGTTTGTTTAGCAGTATTATTCTTGTGCTTGTTGCTCTTGTTACACTTTTACAAGGAGGATACCTGCTGGCTGCCATTCTTTTCTTAATCTCACTCATTGCATATAATGAGTTATGCAAGGTTTGCAAGATTCATACGAAAGAGCAGAAAATAAATGCACTTGAAGTGGTTGGTTTTATTGGAATCATTTCTTATTATGCTATTATGGTATTTGTAAAAAGTATGTCAGCTCAATTCCTTTGTATTTTATTCGTGTTTGTTGCATATATGTTTGTATATGTATTTACGTTTCCAAAGCATGAAGCGTCACAAACTATGGCATCTTTTTTCAATTTTATTTATGCACCGGTGATGTTTTCATTTATTTACATGACAAGAGAGTTGGCATACGGTATTTACATCGTTTGGATGATTTTTATTAGTTCATGGATATGTGACAGCTGTGCATACTTAAGCGGAATACTTCTTGGAAAACATAAACTAGCTCCTAAGTTAAGTCCTAAAAAATCCATTGAGGGAGCGATTGGCGGAATATTGGGCTCGGCGCTTGTTGGCGGACTGTATGCTCATTTTATCGTTGAAAGAGTGATAATAGGACAAAAGATTACATGGATATTTGTGATTATCAGCGCCATAGGAGCGATTATATCACAGGTTGGTGACTTGGCAGCTTCAGCAATAAAAAGGAACCATGAGATTAAAGATTATGGACACCTAATCCCTGGGCATGGCGGCATTATGGATCGTTTTGATAGTGTGATTTTTACGGCACCTATGATTTATGCCCTGGCAGTATTACTGATAAAACAAATTTAAATAATTACTTAGTCTCCGGACTTTGAAAGGGGCAAAGATAAACAATGAGAAATATTGCAATTTTAGGGTCAACCGGTTCCATTGGCACACAGACATTAGAAATTGTACGAAACAATAAAGATTTAAAAATAGCGGCACTGGCGGCAGGAAGTAATATAGAATTAATGGAACAGCAAATTCGTGAATTTGAGCCGTCAATCGTAGCCATGTGGGAAGAAAAAGCTTGCAGAGAGCTTAAATTAAAAGTTTCAGATTTGAATGTAAAAGTATTATGCGGTATGGAGGGGCTTCTGGAAATTGCAGTAATGGAAGAAGTAGAAGTATTGGTTACCGCAATTGTGGGAATGATTGGTATAAGACCGACCATTGCGGCAATTGAAAAGGGGAAGACGATAGCATTAGCCAATAAAGAAACACTGGTTACGGCAGGACATATTATTATGCCTCTGGCAGCAAAAAACAAGGTTTCTATTCTTCCGGTAGATAGTGAACATAGCGCGATTTTCCAGTCCATGAATGGCGAAAGCAAGAAGCGTATACAGAAGATATGGCTGACAGCCTCCGGTGGTCCGTTTCGAGGAAAGAAAAGAACAGACTTGGAAGGTATGAAGGCAGAGGATGCCTTAAAACATCCAAACTGGTCAATGGGAAGAAAAATCACCATAGATTCAGCAACTATGGTAAACAAAGGCTTGGAAGTCATAGAGGCAAAGTGGCTTTTTGATATGGATTTGAATCAGATTGAGGTTGTGGTACATCCACAGAGCATCATACATTCCATGGTAGAATATGTAGATGGATCAGTGATTGCGCAGCTTGGAGCACCTGATATGAAACTTCCTATCGCATATGCTTTGTTTTATCCGGACAGACGTCCTTTAAACGGTACAAAAATTAATTTTTTTGATTTAAAAAAAATGACATTTGAAAAACCGGATTACGACACGTTTTACGGTTTGAAATTAGCCTTTGAAGCGGCAGGTGCAGGAGGGAGCATGCCTACTGTATATAATGCCGCGAACGAAAAAGCGGTGAGCTTATTTTTAGCACATAAAATTGGTTTTATGCAGATCCCGGAATTGATTGAAGCCTCTATGTCTATGCATAAAGTTATCACGGATCCCAGCATAGAAGAGATTCTTCAAACAGAAACAGAAACTTATGAATATATAAAGCAGGTGATGGATTGATAACAATAATAATATTTTTACTGATATTCGGCTTAATTGTCATATCTCATGAATTTGGACATTTTATACTGGCTAAGAAAAACGGAATAAGAGTGGTGGAGTTTTCGGTTGGCATGGGACCTACCATATTCCATTTTAAAAAGGGTGAGACTGTTTATAGCCTGAAGGTCTTTCCTATCGGCGGTGCTTGCATGTTCGATGGTGAAGATGGTGTTATAAAGGAAGATGGAGAGATAGATGAAGGATCATTTTTGTCAGCAAGTGTTTGGGCAAGAATATCCTCGATTTTGGCAGGACCGCTATTTAACTTTCTCTTAGCATTTATTTTGTCTCTTTTGATTGTTTCTTTTACCGGAGTTGACAAACCGGTGCTCCAAGAGGTGACACCCAATGGAGCGGCACAGGCGGCCGGAATGGAATCCGGTGACCTAATAACAGAAATCAATGGTGAGAAGATCCATATCTATCGGCAAGTAATGCTTATATCTGCGCTGAATAAGGGAGAGAATTTAGAAATTAAATTCGAACGTAACGGTGTAAAAAATAGTGTAGAGATAACTCCTATCTATGACAGTGCTACCGGTCGTTTTTATATAGGATTTATGGGAGCGGGAGAATATTTAAAGTGCAATCCGATGCAAGTGTTTCAATATAGCTTTTATGAAATGGAATATTGGGTTCGTACTACATTTAAAAGCTTGGGTATGATTTTCAAAGGTCAGGTTACAAAAGATGATGTGGCGGGGCCGGTGGGAATTGCTCAAATAGTCGGTGAGACATACGAGGAAGCAAAACCATATGGAATCAGCTCAGTAATTTTTTCTATGATGAGGATAGCGATACTGCTTTCGGTTAACCTGGGGATTTTGAATCTTCTTCCTATTCCGGCTCTGGACGGAGGCAGACTTGTATTTCTTTTAATAGAAGCTTTGCGAGGTAAGCCGGTACCGCCGGAGAAAGAAGGCATGGTACATTTAGCAGGGATGGTTGCGCTTATGCTGCTTATGGTGTTTGTATTATTCAATGATATTTCCAGATTATTTACTTAATAATTTTTTAATAGCAACAGGGATACAGATTGGTAATGAGTCTGTATCCCATTTTTAATTTGTTACTATTGTCTATATGTTTATTGATACTTATCATTTATAATAGACATAGAAGTTTTATATATAAAAGTCTATCTTCTCATCTTTACAAATTCTGTAACATATTCAATGATTTAATTTCATACAGGAGGATAACATGCGTTTTATTTCAGAAGTATATTGGGATAAAGGAAAACGCTTATTAAACCAAGATTCTATTTCCCTACAAGAAGTATCAATGAAAGGGACAAGCGTTGTGTTTGCATTAATATGCGATGGCATCGGTGGATTATGGGGCGGCGAGATAGCAAGTGGGTTTGTTGCAGAGCGTATGACCGAATGGTTTTATAGGGAAGCTCTTCCTATGATTAAAAAAGGCAAGAATAAAAGTAAACTAATGAAGGCCGGAATAAGAGCGCTGTATTCTTGTAATGAGGAGATGTTAACATTTGCAAAAGAGAAGCAGATACGATTCGGAACAACAATGACAATGCTATTAATCTATAAAAGAAAATACATCATCTGGCATAGCGGAGATTCCAGAATATACTTGATCCGGAATAAAATGCACATGCAAAGGTTGACTGAGGATCATGCGTTGGATCGTCATAAACTTACAAAATGTATCGGTAGTTTCGAATGGCAGAAACCGGATGCGGAAAGTGGAAGGATAAAAAGGCAGACTGTTTTTTTAATTTGTTCCGATGGATTCAGACATATCATATCTGAGGAACAAATCATGGAAAGTCTAATGCCGGTTTATATTTTTACAAAAGAGCAGATATATATCCGAATCAAAGAAATTGCGGAATATTCCAGGAAAAAAGGGGAAGAGGATAATATTTCAGCATTGGTCATAAAGGCAGAGTAGGCAAGGAGATAGATACAAAAGGTGAAAGTAACGTTAGCAGAAAAATATGAGTTTATAGAAATGATAGGAAAAGGCGGAAGTGCGGTAGTATACAAGGCACTTGATAGGAATCTCAACTGTTATGTGGCAATTAAATGCTATGCAGAGGATAGATGCTCAATCAATGAGATAAAGGCCTTAAAAGAATTAAAGCATGGAGCTCTTCCCAATGTAATGGATTACATAGAAACAGAGAATAAAAAATATCTTATCATGGAGTATGTAGAAGGGATGAATCTGGAACAATATATTCAAAAATTTGGGACTGTGAGACAGAATCAGGCCATAGAGTGGATAAAGGAGATCGCTGAAGTATTAAACTATTTCCATAAGCGGAATGAACCCGTGATTTATCAGGATTTAAAGCCTGCGAATATTATGATAGATTCTAATAATAAAATAAAACTAATAGATTTTGGAAGCTCTTATTTTAAATATCAGGAAGAGAAAGAAGATTACATATATTCAGGGACAATTGGGTATGCGGCTCCGGAGCAGTTTGATGTAAAGGCTTGGGAGTTAGTGGACGAGAGAAGTGATATTTACAGTTTGGGAGTAACTTTTCATTATATGTTAACAGGAAATAATCCATCCCAGCCTCCCTATATACTGCAACCACTGCATTTCCATAATATAATGCTATCTTCCGATTACGAAACAATTATAAAAAAGGCAACCAATCCCAAGAGGGAAGAGAGATATCAAAGTATGATTGAAATGCTGGAAGCACTGAAACAACATCCCAAAAGTTATAAAAAAATAAGGAGATTTCATAATATTTTTTCGGGACTATACTATTTGTTATTGTTTTTCATGGGGATACTATATTTTAATTTATGCAAACAAATCCAACTATTTGAAAACATAGAATATCAGTTTAAAATGATAAGCATTGCCTTACTTATCATATTGCTTTGTCTGATTAAAAATATTTTTAAAAATAAAAGACGGAAAGCCTATGGTGAGATGAGAGAAATAAAAAGTATTTATTTATCAGTGAAAAAAGGAAGGGGACTGTTGTTTTTTATAAGTGGTATCTTTGTATTATATTATTTATCCATTCCGCAAATGGCTGCAGCCAATGAGGATATGCTCCATGTGGTAGTAAGAAACGGATATGGACAAAAATTACTGATTCAATATGATTCTATTTATAAGCCAAATGAAGATATTAAGCTGGAACTGCCGCTGGATAATTTTATAGAGGGAAAGAAATATATATTGACCGTGGACTGCTTGGATACAAGTACAAAAGAAAATAGAAGCAGATCATTTTATTTGCAAGTTGGCGAACCTTGACACTAAAAAGTGGGTATGATAGACTTGAATTTGTAGAAAGAATGTGTGCCTGCTACTATATTTAGTAGTAGGCTTGTTATATATTTTTTAGGAGGCAGTCATGTTCAGAGAGCATACGAAAGTGGTACATATAGGAAATAAGGTGATTGGGGGAGGAAATAAGATACTCATCCAATCTATGACAAATACAAGAACAGAGGATGTAAAAGCTACAATCAAGCAAATACATAAATTGGAAAAGGCAGGATGTGAGATTATCCGTTGTACAGTTCCTACAATGGAGGCTGCTCTTGCAATACGTGATATTAAGAAAGAAATAACAATTCCCATTATTGCAGACATTCATTTTGATTATAAAATGGCGATTGCGGCCATGGAAAATGGAGCGGATAAAATAAGAATCAATCCGGGAAATATTGGTGGGAAAGATAAAGTATTGGCAGTTGTAAAAACAGCAAAAGAAAGAAATATACCGATTCGAGTGGGAGTAAACAGCGGCTCTCTGGAAAAAGAACTGATTGCAAAATATCACGGAGTGACAGCAGAGGGAATTGTTGAAAGTGCCCTAGATAAGGTTCGTATGATAGAAGAACTTGATTACAATAATATTGTAATCAGTATTAAGTCTTCTGATGTTTTGATGTGTATCAAAGCTCATGAAATCTTGGCTCAAAGATCAAATTATCCTCTTCATATAGGAATTACAGAGTCGGGTACACTGACAAGTGGAAACATTAAATCAGGAGTTGGGCTGGGTATCATTTTGTATCAGGGAATTGGCGATACCATCAGAGTTTCACTTACGGGAGATCCAGTAGAGGAAGTAAAAACTGCGAAATTGATACTGCGTACACTGGGACTCAGAAAAGGTGGAATAGAGGTGGTTTCCTGTCCTACCTGCGGCAGAACGAGAATCGACCTAATAGGTCTGGCCAATCAGGTAGAGAAAATGGTAGCTGATATTCCTTTAGATATTAAGGTAGCCGTTATGGGATGTGCGGTAAACGGACCGGGAGAAGCCAAGGAAGCCGATATCGGAATTGCAGGTGGAGAAGGAGAGGGCTTACTGATAAAAAAAGGTGAAATTATTAAAAAAGTCCCGGAGGAACAGCTTCTTACTGTATTAAGGGAAGAGTTATTAAACTGGAAATAAGAATAGGACTGAGACATTTTGAAAAAATTTTTTGAAGTATTTCCATCTTTAAAACTGGATAATGATTTACATGATTTCTTTGAGCAGGCAGTTGTTGAACGAGTATCGGCCACAAAGCGAAAAGACTTTTTGCGTATTTATATTTTCAGTAAAAGATTGATTTATAAAGAATTTATTTTCAAAGCAGAGGCGGCAATTAAGAAACAATTGTTCCCCAGTTTTCAGATGACTGTGAAGATATACGAAAGATATCAATTATCCTCCCAATATAATCCGGAAAATTTCATGGATATTTATAGGGAAAGTATTATGCTGGAACTTAAGGAATATAGTCCGGTGGAATATAATATTTTTAAAAATGCAGATATTACCTATCCTTTAGAAAATAAACTTCTTATCACTATGGAAGATTCCATACCAGCAAGAAGCAAGGCTGGAGAGATTGTTCGTATATTAGACAAAATATATAACGAACGCTTTGGTTTTAATATTGATGTTTCTTCTGATTTTAAATTAAATGATAAGGAAAAAGATAAAGATGTTGACTTAAAGATCAAGAGGCAGGTTGCGGAAATTACAGCAAGGGCAATCGTGGGTACAGAGGAAAATAGTGGGGAAACTCCAACTGTGCAAGCAGCCGGTAATAAGAGTGAGTTGCAGACCAATCGTAAGGAGAGCCATACTAATAAAAAATTTGGTGATAAATCTGATTTCAGGCGAGCTGTTAAACGTTCCGATAATCCGGATGTGATTTATGGAAGGGATTTTGAAGATGAAACAATGAGCATGAAAGATGTAATCGGAGAAATCGGTGAAATCGCAGTACGGGGTAAGATTATCAGTCTGGATAAAAGAGAAATAAAAAATGAAAAAACAATATTGTTTTTTGACATCTCAGATTTTACGGATACACTTACCGTTAAAATGTTTGTTAACAACTATCAGGTTGAAGAAATAACAGGGCACATTAAGCTAGGAGCTTATATCAAATTAAAGGGTTTGGCAGTTATTGATAAATTTGATAATGAACTGACAATCAGTTCTGTGTTTGGAATCAAAAAAATTCCGGATTTTACTTCATCCAGAATGGATCATAGTGCTAAGAAAAGAGTAGAACTTCATTGTCATACAAAAATGAGTGATATGGATGGAGTCTCTGAAGCAAAAGATATTGTAAAGCGCGCCTATCAATGGGGGCATCAAGCAATTGCTATCACCGATCATGGAGTGGTACAGTCATTTCCCGATGCCAATCATACTTGGGAGGATTTATGGAGAGCGGAAAAGGTTAAGAGGAAAGAAGCCGGTGATACTAATCCGGATAAACAGGATTTCTTTAAAATTATTTATGGGATGGAGGCTTATCTGGTAGATGATTTAAGGGAAATTGTGACGGGAGATCAGGGACAGGACTTTCATGATACTTTTGTAGTATTTGATATTGAAACCACTGGGTTTTCACCGGTTTATAATAGAATTATTGAAATTGGTGCGGTAAAGATAAAGGATGGTAAGATTATAGATCGATATTCAACCTTTATTAATCCGGAAGTACCAATTCCTTTTGAAATAGAAAAGTTAACGAATATCAGTGATCATATGGTGGTAGATGCCCCTAAGATAGATATGGTTTTGCCGCAATTTTTGGAATTCTGTAAGGATACGGTAATGGTAGCTCATAATGCGAACTTTGATATGAGCTTTATTATGGAAAACGCAAGAAACCTTGGAATAGAGGAAGAATTTACATATATAGACACCGTGGGGATTGCTAGATTATTGATGCCTCGTCAGGCAAAACATACGTTAGATGCAGTCGCTAAGAATCTTGGAATATCTCTTGAGAATCATCATAGGGCAGTGGATGATGCAGACGCGACAGCCGAAATATTTTTAAAATTTTTAGAAATGTTATCAAATGATGGAATTACTACGCTTAAGAAAATAAATGAGCTAGGGGCATCCAGTCCGAATCTTGTGAAAAAGATGCCTTCTTACCATGCCATTATTCTAGCCAAGAATGATACGGGACGAGCCAACCTATATCGGCTGGTATCTGAGTCTCATTTAACATATTACAACAAACGCCCCAGAGTTCCCAAAAGTCTGTTACTCAAATATAGAGAAGGTTTGATCTTGGGAAGTGCCTGCGAAGCAGGAGAGCTTTATCGGGCCATTATAGAAGGCGTATCAGATGCTGATATTGCAAGGTTAGTCAATTTCTATGATTATCTGGAAATACAGCCTGTTGGTAATAATAAATTCATGATAGAATCTGAAAAAGTAAGAAACGTGAATTCTTTTGAAGATATTATGGATATTAATAAAAAGATAGTAGACTTGGGTGAGCAATATAACAAACCGGTGGTGGCTACATGTGATGTTCATTTCCTAGATCCAGAGGATGAAGTATATAGACGTATTATTATGGCGGGAAAAGGATTTACCGATGCAGACGATCAGGCTCCTCTGTATTTGCGAACAACAGAAGAGATGTTAGAAGAGTTTTCCTATCTGGGAAGTGACAAAGCGGAAGAAGTTGTCATTACTAATACCAATTTGATTGCTGATATGGTAGAAACGATATCTCCGGTACGCCCCGACAAGTGTGCACCGGTAATTCCTGATAGCGATAAGCAACTGACAGATATTTGTTATAACAAAGCGACTGAAATTTATGGGGAGGTTCTCCCAGAGATCGTTGAGAAGAGACTGAAGAGAGAATTGGATTCTATTATTTCAAACGGTTTTGCGGTTATGTATATCATATCACAAAAACTAGTGTGGAAATCAGTAGAAGATGGATATTTGGTAGGTTCCAGAGGTTCCGTAGGTTCCTCTTTTGTGGCAACTATGGCAGGGATTACAGAAGTGAATCCCTTAAGCCCCCATTACTATTGCAGTGAATGTCATTACAACGATTTCGATTCGGAGGAAGTAAAGGCCTATGCAGGAAAGGCAGGATGTGACATGCCGGATAAAAAATGTCCGGTTTGCGGTGCCTTGCTTAAAAAGGATGGTTTTGATATCCCTTTTGAAACATTTTTAGGGTTTAAGGGGGACAAAGAACCGGATATTGACCTTAACTTTTCGGGTGAGTATCAGAGTAAGGCTCATAAATATACAGAAGTTATTTTTGGAGCGGGTCAGACATATCGTGCCGGAACCATCGGTACTTTGGCAGATAAAACCGCATTTGGTTATGTGAAAAATTATTATGAGGAGAAAGGTCAGAGTAAGCGTACTTGTGAAATCAATAGAATTGTCTCAGGGTGTACAGGTATCCGCAGAAGTACCGGTCAGCATCCGGGCGGTATCATAGTGTTGCCAATTGGTGAGGATATCAATACATTTACGCCGGTTCAGCACCCAGCCAATGACATGAATACAGATACAATTACCACACACTTTGACTATCATTCTATAGATCATAACCTTTTAAAGCTTGATATTCTCGGGCATGATGATCCGACAATGATTCGAATGCTTCAGGATTTAACGGGTATAGATCCGGTAGGAATACCTCTGGATGATTCGGAAGTCATGTCCCTTTTTAAAAATACTGATGCGCTTGGTATAACTCCTGGTGATATAATGGGATGCAAATTAGGAGCACTTGGAATACCGGAGTTTGGTACGGAATTTGCCATGCAGATGTTAATTGATACGAAGCCCCAGGCTTTTTCTGATTTGGTTCGTATTGCAGGACTTGCCCATGGAACGGATGTATGGTTAGGAAATGCACAGACTCTTATTCAGGATGGTACCGCAACGATTTCAACTGCAATTTGTACAAGAGATGATATTATGGTCTATCTCATCGGTATGGGAGTAGAAAGTTCACTGGCATTTACAATTATGGAAAGTGTGCGTAAAGGAAAAGGATTAAGGGAAGAATGGAAGACCGCTATGAAAGCAGCGGATGTGCCGGATTGGTATATCTGGTCTTGTGAGAAGATAAAGTATATGTTCCCCAAAGCTCACGCAGCAGCTTATGTTATGATGGCATGGCGTATTGCATATTGTAAGATAAATTATCCCCTTGCCTTTTATGCTTCTTTCTTCAGTATTCGAGCATCTGCTTTTTCTTATGAACTAATGTGTCAGGGGAAGGAGCATCTTGAAAAGAATATAGAGGACTACAAGAGGAGGAGTGATATTCTTACTAAGAAGGAGCAGGATTCTTATAAGGATATGAAGTTGGTTCAGGAAATGTATGCAAGAGGATTTGAATTTGAACCGATTGATGTATTTACCGCAAATTCTCGTTTATTTCAAATTGTAGACGGCAAAATTATGCCTTCTCTAAATAGCATAGATGGTTTGGGTGAAAAAGCAGCAGATGCAATCGTGGAGGCGGTAAAAGATGGTCCGTTTTTGTCCAAGGATGATTTCAGACAGAGGACCAAAGTTTCTAAAACGGTGGTGGAGCTTATGGATACTCTGAATCTATTAGGCAATCTGCCGGAATCTAATCAAATTAGTTTGTTTGATTTTGTATCGTAAGTATAATATAATAGTAATAAACGTGGATTAACTTAAGATGTTGGGTGGAGGATACGTATGTTTAGTCAGATATTTGGTAAATTTTTAGTGGAACAGAATCTAATCACAGCAAATGAACTGGAAAGGTTCATTCAATACCAGAGGATTGTAAAAGTGAAACTGGGGTTGATAGCAGTGACAGAGAAATTTTTATCTACAGAGCAGGCAGATAAGATAAATCATCGGCAGGCGACAGAGGATAAAAAGTTTGGTGATATTGCGGTGGAACAGGGGTATCTTACGGAAAGTCAAGTAGAGCGTCTTCTGAAGCTGCAGGGGAATCCTTATCTGGTATTTGTCCAGGCAATGTCTGAACAGGGAATTATGACATTGGAAGAAATTGAGAATGCATTGGAACTATATCAGAGGGAACATGGTTTTACCTCTACCGACATGGAAGATTTAAGAAGTGGTGATGCAGAACGTATCGTTCCTCTTTTTGTTAGAAGTAAAAGTAGAATCGCTCAGGAATTGGCAGGCGTTGCCATTCGTACCATTATCCGTCTTATTGATAGTGAAATTGCAATAGATGCCTCTTATGAATCAGATTGTTATGAATTTGAGAATATTGCGGTACAGGATGTGGAAGGGGATCATCAGATTATCCTAGGTATGGCGGGAGAAGGCAATAACCTTTTAACGATTGCTTCTACCTATGCAAGGGAAGAGTTTGAGGAGATGGATTTATTTGCTTTTGATGCAATTTGTGAATTTATTAATTGTATTAACGGAATGTATGCTACCGCTCTAAGTGCAGAAGGAATACAGGTAGATATGCTGCCACCAATGTATTATCAGGCAGGATGCGTGAAAGCAGATGATAAAGTATTGATTGTTCCGGTCTATATTAAGAATCGTAAAATAAGAATAGTAATAGCGGTAGATAACGAAATTGATATTACAATATAATACATATATATAATATATGAAATAGTGAAGCAAGAGGAGGTTATTAGTATGGCCAACATTTTAATTATCGATGATTCAAGAACATCCAGAAAGATTTTAAAAGAGGTTTTAGAAAAGCCGGGCTGTCATACGGTAGTAGGTGAAGCTGCCAATGGTGAAGAGGGATTTGCACTATTTAAAGAGTTGAAACCTGATATTGTGACTCTTGATATTACGATGCCGGTAATGAATGGATTAGAGGCGCTAAAACATATAAAGAGTGAGAATAAAGATGCAAAAGTAATTATGATTACCGCTGCCGGACAGAAAGAAAAGATGGTGCAGGCAATCAAAAGTGGTGCCGCAGATTTTATTGCAAAACCTTATGAACCGGAACAGGTGTTAGAAGCTTTGGAACGTATTTTAGAGAAAAACTAAGAAGAAAATAATAAAAATTAAAAAAGTACTTGCTATCTTTGGGATTTTATAATAGAATAAGCAAGTCGGTAAATGAGCTATGTTTTTTCATTTACACTTAGGCTCGTTGGTCAAGAGGTTAAGACGCCGCCCTCTCACGGCGGAATCAGGGGTTCGAGTCCCCTACGAGCTGCTGACTGTTTATTTAAACAGCCCAACCCGAAAAAACTATAGGTAATTTTACCTATAGTTTTTTATAAATAGTTTTAAACGTCCTATTCAATAAAAATGCTGCGCGAAATACCTTGCATTTCTAAGAGTAGAATGGTATAGTATTAAAGGAATATATATTACTGTTAACTGAAGTGGACTTGCGAGT
>CAYXCV010000001.1:40680-73212 GCA_964463365.1 uncultured Kineothrix sp. | reverse complement strand
TGAAAAAGAAAGTATTGTCATTGATTATGGCTACTGCAATGGTTGCAACTTTAGTAGGATGCGGCAATAATACAGCAGCTACAACTACAGAGGCACCGGCAGAAGAGGCAGCAGTAGAAGCAGAAGTAGAAGCAGCGACGGAAGCAGCAGAGGCGGAGGCTCCGGCAACAGAAGGGGAAGAAGCAATTACATGTGAACTTGAAGTATGGGGTCCTTCAGAAGATCAGTCAGAAGAGAATGGAAACTGGCTCCCAACCATGTGTGAACAATTTGCAGCACAACATCCTAACTGGGATATCACATTTAAGTACGGAGTGTGTGCAGAAGGTGAAGCAAAAGCAACAGTAACTCAAGACGTGGAAGGTGCGGCAGACGTTTATATGTTTGCAAATGATAATCTTACAGACTTAGTAGCATCTAATGCAATTGCCAGATTAGGCGGAGAGACAGAAAGCTATGTTAAAAATACAAACTCTGCAGCAATTGTAGATTCCGTATCCATTGATGGTGCAGTTTACGGTGTTCCCTTTACAACCAATACATGGTTCATGTATTATGATAAGAGTGTGTTCTCTGAGGAAGAAGCAGCTAATTTAGATACAATGGTTGAAAAAGCTAAAGTAGCATTCCCTCTTTCAAACTCATGGTACATCGCATCTTTTTATGTAGCTAACGGCTGTACATTATTCGGAAACAGCAATGATGAAGCTCAGGGAATTGATTTTGGCGGTGATAAAGCAGTGGCAGTAACTGATTATCTGGTAGATTTATCTACAAATGCTAACTTTGTAAATGACGCTGATGGAGCAGGTCTTGCAGGTTTACGTGATGGAAGTATTTCTGCTATTTTCTCAGGATCTTGGGATTTTGCAGCGGTAAAAGAAGCTCTTGGTGATAATTTTGCAGCATCACAGCTTCCTAAGATTACTATCAACGGTGAAGAGAAACAGATGATGGCGTTTGCTGGTTCAAAAGCAATCGGTGTTAATCCTAACTGTGAAAATATGCAGGTAGCAGTGGCTCTTGCAAGCTATTTAGGAAGTGCAGACGCACAGAAGGCACACTATGAAACCAGAAGTATTGTTCCTTGTAATACAGAATTACTGGCAGATCCGGCACTTCAGGGTGATGCGCTTGTAGTAGCTCAGAATTCAACTTTTGATAATACAGCAATTATCCAGCCGTTCGTATCAGCAATGGGTAACTATTGGACGCCGGCTGAAAATATGGGTAAATCATTCGTTAACAAAGAAGTAACACATGCAAATGCAGCAGAAAAGACAGAGGCTCTTAATGAATCTTTGAATTCATCTGTAGTAGAATAATTTAAAAGAAAAGTGATAGTTTCTAAGGTGTCCGCGCTTTTGCGGACACCTTGGAGTATCTTTCGCTTCAGGAGGTACGGCATGGGAGAAAGAAAAAAGAAAGTGAACGAGTTTGCTACGCCTTATACGTTAGGTAATGCGTTTAAAAAGGGCGGTTTGATAACGAAGTTGTCTATGCTGTTTATGGGAGCGGGAAATATTGCGCACGGACAGATAATAAAAGGGCTCTTATTTCTTTCAATTGAAATCAGTTATATTTTATTTATGGTTAGAAGCGGCATTCATAATATCATTATGATGCCATCACTTGGTACACAAGCTCAGCAAGAGATATGGAATGAGAAAAAAGGTATTTATGAATATGTTGCCGGAGATAATTCACTGCTTATACTTCTATTTGGTGTAGTTACATTTTCAATAACAGTTGGTTTTATACTACTTTGGATGTCATCTCTTCGCAGTGCATATAAAGTAGAAACCCTTAGTAATGCAGGTATGCATATCAATTCATTTAAAGATGACATCAAGGATTTGTTTAATCAAAATTTACATAAATTGTTAATGGCACCTCCGTTAGCAGGAATCTTATTATTTACTATTTTACCGCTTATATTTATGATTAGTATGGCCTTTACCAATTATTCCAAATATGAGGATCATTTGGTCTTATTTGACTGGGTTGGGTTGATGAACTTTGCTAAGGTGCTTAGCTTTAAAGATTCCATTGGTCAGACTTTTTGGTCAGTACTTGGGTGGACCCTTATTTGGGCAGTTCTTGCAACGGGTCTTAATTATGTATTCGGCATGATTCTTGCTATTGTTATTAATAGGAAAGATACAAGATTAAAAGGATTTTGGAGATTCTGCTTTATCCTCTCCATTGCTGTTCCTCAGTTTGTTTCCTTACTTATTATGAGAACCATGTTACAGCCGGAGGGAGCGGTTAACGTGATGCTTAGAAATCTGGGGTTGATAGAAGGTTCTCTCCCATTCTTTACCAATACTACTTGGGCGAGAGTCACCGTTATTGTTATCAATCTATGGGTTGGTATTCCTTATACATTAATGCAGGTAACAGGAATTCTACAGAATATTCCGGGTGAACTATACGAATCTGCAAAAGTAGATGGAGCCAATGCATTTGTTATTTTCTTTAAAATAACATTACCTTATATGCTGTTTGTTACAACTCCTTATTTAATTACACAGTTTACCGGTAATGTAAATAACTTTAATGTTATTTACCTGCTTTCCCAGGGACATCCAACTCCGGTTGGCTCTACGGCAGGAAAGACAGACCTTCTGATTACCTGGCTGTTTAAATTAACGATTGACCAGCAGTACTTTAACTTAGGTGCGGTTATCGGCATCTTAACTTTCGTAGTACTTGCAATTGTTGCAATCGTTACATACAGAAATACAGGTTCTTATAAAGATGAGGAGGGATTCCAATAATGAGAAGAAAAGAAACCACTTCAGCAAAGACACGAAAGGTAATCACGAATTCAGTGGTTCATATTAGTCTGGCGGTCTTAGCAACCATATGGGTATTTCCTATATTTTGGGTAGTGCTGACAAGCTTCCGGGGAGAAAAAGGTTCCTATATGAATACTTTTTTCCCTAAGACCTATACCATCAATAACTATATCAAATTATTTACAGAAACAAATGTACTTAATTTCCCTAAAATGTTTGCAAATACATTAATTATTGCATGCTTTTCCTGTTTGATTTCCACAATTTTTGTACTTTCCGTATCTTATTCTATGTCAAGACTGAAATTTAAAGCTCGTAAACCTTTTATGAATGTAGCTATCATACTAAAGCTCTTCCCGGCATTTATGTCTATGGTTGCTGTATATTATATCCTAAAAGCTATGGGATTATCAGAAGGGTCTATGATCCGTGTGGCGCTCATCCTTGTCTATTCGGGCGGAGCCGGTATCGAGTTCTATATTGCAAAGGGATTCTTTGATACCATTCCCAAAGCCCTTGATGAGGCAGCATTTTTGGACGGTGCAACAAAGTTTCAGGTATTTACCAGAATTACGGTTCCTTTGAGCAGACCGATTATTGTATATACGGTAATCACGACATTTATAGCTCCGTGGGTGGATTTTATATTTGCGAGGGTCATTTGCCGTGCCAATGCTGATTATTATACTGTGGCGTTGGGATTATGGAAGATGCTTGAAATAGAATATATTGATAATTGGTATACCTGTTTTGCGGCAGGCAGTGTTTGCATTTCCATTCCGATTGCGATATTGTATCTCATGACACAGAGATTCTATTCAGATGGTATGTCAGGAGCAGTAAAAGGATAACAAGATAATAGTATTTAATAATTAAGATAATGCAGGTAAAGCAGTGGCGGAGATAAAATTGCTTTGCCTGCATATTTTTAATTATAAAATAGATATGAGGATTATATATGAAAAAAATAATTAGTTTTCTAACTCTTTTCAGTATGTGTATGGGATTGTTTTCCGGTTGTGGAAACAGCGCATCTTCAGTGGCACTTAATATTCCGGATGATAAGTATCGAACATTTTATGAGGTGTTTGTATATTCTTTTTATGACAGCAATGAGGATGGTATCGGTGATCTGAAAGGGTTGACAGAGAAGCTTGATTATATCAATGATGGTGATGATTCCACGGATACGGATTTGGGATGCAATGGAATCTGGCTTATGCCTGTTATGCCCTCCACCACTTATCACAAATACGATGTTATAGATTACTATGACATAGATAAAGAGTACGGAACCATGGAAGATTTTGAAGCCTTTATGGATGCATGTAAGGAGCGGAAGATAAATGTGATTCTGGATTTGGTAATCAATCATACCTCTTCTTCTCACCCATGGTTTTTGGAAGCCAGTAAATATCTAAAAAGTCTTTCAGGGAAGGAAGCTTCATCCGAAGAGTGCCCCTACTTTGATTACTATAACTTTAATAAAGAAGGCGGTTCGGGTTATTGTGAACTTCCGGGAAGCGACTGGTATTATGAGGCACAGTTTTGGAGCGGGATGCCGGATCTGAATCTTGGAAATGAGGCAGTGCGTGATGAAATAGAGGATATCGCAGATTTCTGGCTGGCAAAGGGAGTAGATGGTTTTCGCCTGGATGCTGCAAAAGAATATTACTCCGGTACGGTAGACCCGAATATTGATGTCTTGAATTGGTTTCATCTCATGATAAAGGATAAGAACGAGGATGCCTATATTGTAGCTGAGGTATGGTCAGATTTAGATACCTACGCACAATATTACAGAAGCGGTATCGATAGTGTGTTTAACTTTGCCTTTGCAGACAGTACAGGTATCATAGCAAGTACTGTTAAGGGCGCACAGCCTGCCGGAGCCTTTGGGAGAGCTCTGCAGACTATGGAAAAAAAGTTTAGCAGTTATCATCCCAATTATATAGATGCACCATTTTATACCAATCATGATTTGGGTAGAAGTGCCGGATACTATTCCGGGGAATATTCGGAAAATAAGACCAAAATAGCAGGTGCTATGAACCTATTAATGAGTGGCAGTGCCTTCCTATATTATGGGGAAGAGCTGGGAATGAAAGGTGCGGGAAAAGATGAGAATAAACGTGCCCCCATGTACTGGAGCAAAGACAGCGAAGCTTCAGGAATGTGTGCAGGTCCCAAAGACATGGATGCCGTGAAGATGAAATATGACAGTTTAGAGGAACAGAGTAAGGATAAATATTCCATTTACAATTACTATAAAGATGTCATTAAACTGCGTAATACTTATCCGGAAATAGCAAGAGGTAACACGGAGTATATCGAAGAAATATCCGGTGACAACATATGTGCCATTAAAAAGATATATAAAGAATCAGAAGTTATGCTAATTATGAATATATCTGAAGAGGAACAAACAGTAGATGTAAGTCAGATTCTGATCAACGGCAAAGAGATAGATGGCAGCAAATCTTTGAAAGGGGTACTGCTTACAGATGAAAAAGAAGTAGCAGCGGAAGGGACAAACATAACCTTGCCGGCATATGCAATCGTATTATATCATTAGTAAGTGCTGAAATGTATTATGTATAAAAACTATATCTTTGATTTATATGGTACTTTAATTGATATTCGCACAGATGAAGAAAAAATGGAGCTATGGGAGAAGCTGTGTTGTGCTTATGCTGACATAGGTGCAATTTATACACCGCAGGAACTTAGGAAGTCATATTTGAATCAATGCAGAAAGGAAGAGAAGAGCCTGAGGAATAAAGGTAAAAGTTTCTATCCTGAATTTAAGATTGATAATGTATTTTCTAAGCTATTTGCGGATAAAGGAATTGCCTGTAATCCTCAAACGGTCTCATATATTGCAAAGACATTCAGAACATTCTCAAGAGAATTTATTTGCCTCTATGAGGGAGTTATTGAGATGCTGGAAGGATTAAAAGCGGATGGGAAGAATATATTTTTATTATCCAATGCTCAAAGATTGTTTACTCAGCCTGAAATTAAACAGATGGGATTGGAGGAATATTTTGATGATATATTTATTTCTTCTGATTATGGTATAAAAAAGCCGGAAAAGTCATATATGGAATTGCTCTTAAGCAAACATCATTTACAGATACGGGATTGCATTATGATTGGGAATGAACTAAAAAGCGATATTGCGGTAGCAGATTCCTGCGGAATGGATAGTCTTTACTTTCACAGTTCATCAGAACAATTGCCAACAAAAATATCCGCCACGTATTACATGGCGGATAGAAGTTATAAAAACTTTAATCATCCTTATGTTTGGATAAGGGTCGGAAAATAGTCATTCGTCCTGTCCAGCCGACAATGCGAACAAGGATAATGCCTATAAAGATACCAATGCTGTCAATTGCCACATCCGGCTTAGAAGGTCCTCGTCCTGCAACAAAGGATTGATGGTATTCATCAAAGCCGGCAAAGCCCACGCAGAATAATCCTGCAACAATCATAAGCGCAAAACCCCTTACGCCATATACGTAAAGTGGAAACGCAACCGATACGGCAAGAATAAAGTATTCTGTTACATGCCCGAATTTACGAACCAAATAGTGTATTTTATCAGCATATTGCTTAATTTCCGCTGTGGAAAGATCTTTATCCAGAAGCTTATCTGCAGTAACAACAATTTTGGTACTCACCTTATAACTTAATTGGCTGCTTGCAGCACCATCCTGAGCGGACAGTCTGAATATCATATACATAACAATAAGAGCAGGCACAAAGGAAAGCGGCTTTAGTACAAAACGTAACGTCTTTTTTATAAATATCAGTATATATTTCATAAAGTCACTCCTTTCTCCGCACACGCGGTGCCATTTACGGTTAGTTTATAAAAAGCGTATACCATGCAGTATACGCTTTTTCTTATATTATGTAAATTTAATTCATAAATTATTAAAGTTATTTCATGATAAATTAATATTTTACTCTATTAATTTATAATTTACTCTACTTTACCGGGTTTCACAAGTACAAATGATATAACAAGAGCGATTGCATATAGGATTGATATCACCCATAAGACATTTGTAAAAGAACCGGTTCTTGTTACAATAAAGGAACTTAACTGATTTCCTGCAAGACCGGCAAAGGCCCAGGCAGAAAGTGCAAGTCCGTGCACCTGGCTGATGGTTCTCATACCAAATCGGTCGGATAATAGGGTTGGTAGATTACTAAAGCCTCCTCCGTATCCGGCATTGATAATACAAAGCAGTGTAATAACAAGAGGAATCAATGCCTTATTAATACCGTTAGTAACAATAATAATTACTGAAAAAACAATGGAAAGAATAAATATTAATTTGTATATCGTATTTCTATCCTTTAATTTATCAGCAGCAGCAGAGAATCCAAGTCTGCCTCCGGCATTGAATACAGCCGTTAAAGAGGATACGATACTAATTACACCAACGGAAACCCCCATGCTCGTTAAAATGTCTTTTTCCTGGGAGATAAGAGCAAGTCCGCAAGTGATGTTAATAAAGAACATAAGCCATATACCGATAAAGGTAGGATTCTTTAAAATTTCCGATACTTTTGCACCGGATTTTCCTTTTTCTTCCACCCAGCCGTCCGGTTTCTTTAATAAAAGGTGTCCAAGGAACATCATAATAAAGTACACAACAGCCAGCACAAAGAAGAGTTTTACGATTCCTACGGATTCGATTAAGGCTGTCATAATAGGACTGGCAATTACTTTGGCAAGTCCGAATCCGGCAACCGCAAGACCGGTAGCAAGTCCCTTTTGTTCATTGAACCAAAGCATTAGCGTTTTCACAGGGGATAAATATCCAAGTCCCAGGCCGATACCCATAATAACGCCATAACATATGTAAATCCCGATTAAGGATTTGAAATAAACAGAAATTCCGGTACCTGCAAAACCTGCGACAAAGCAGATAGTAGAGATCAGGGAAGATTTATGAATATCCTGTTCTACAATATGTCCTGCAAAGGCAGCAGACATACCAAGGAAAAAGATAGCAATACTGAACGCCCATTCCACCTCACCTTTCGAGCGGCCGATATATTCGGCAATATCACCTTTGAGCAATGACCAGCAATAAACTGTACCGATACTGCAGTGCAGTAAAAGTGCAGGTATCGCAGCCCTTACCCATTTGTTGTTTGGTAAACTTTTCATAAAATATTTCTCACTTTCTTGATGTTTTGTAAAAACCCACAAATATTATTATACAACATAAATTGGGCTTTTCAAGTAGAAAAAAGTGAATATATCAGCTTTCTAAGAAATTACGCTGAACAATGATTTCCTCAGGGACAGGTAAACGGCTATTATTAAGTTTTTGGTATAAATTATCCATATGACGCAGTTTTTGCATGTTACGGATATCATAGCGATCCAATATATCTTTATATAGTGGATTGGTTTTTAACTTCTCCCTAACTTGCTTGGAAAACGGACAATGAGTAAATATAATATTTCGTGCAATCTTATTCAAACGTGGAGATCCGTTTCCTTCATAGATAATCCATATCACATAGTCGCGTATAAACATTTCCTTATAACTATTTTTAGCTTTTTGCAAGGATGATTTAATTTTGTCTTTAGCTTCCGGCGTAAGGTCAGGATTCTTCTTATAGAATTGTATATATTCGAAGTATTCACTGGTAAGTGACCGGTCGGAAACATCGTTCCATCTGGCACCTTGAATACGTTTGCACATTTCCCATCTGAATTCTCCGGTAAGCCTGGAAAGGGTGGAGAGCAAATCTTCCATATGAAAGATAGATACCATCATACGAGCGGGAGTGGTTCTTCGCTTTCCTTCAATTTCCTGCCACATAATACCCCGGACACCAATATTAGGTAAGAGCAAAATATCAGGGAGGACTTCCACATTGACAAATTCTTTGGCAACACCGCCGTCCGGATTGGAATAAATAGTTTCCCTGCAATAAGCACCAAAGTCAACAGAACGGATTTTTGTGATTGCCTCTGTAATTTTGGCAGCAGACATCATAGTATCCGGTAATTTTTTAAGTACGTTATGATCAGAAAAAATAGGACAAAAAGTAGTGATTCTACCGAATGTGATTTTATTTACAATAGGGAATAAATTTTCTAATTCAAACTTAACTTTCTCTTCCCTATTCTTAGAAAGTGCTTTTTCCTGTACAGCAGTAATTTTACCGGTTACTTTAAGTTCATGAATGTGTTCCGTGTAGTCTGTGTCAAATTCATTTCGACTTGGTTCTTTGCTTCCCTCATAAATAGCCTTTAGCCATTCATAAATGGTGTAAACATTTTGTTTCGGTGAAGAAGGATAATTTTCGGCGATGGAATATAGATAAGATGCATTCTCTATCCCGGCCAATCCCTCATCAACATATCCAAATTGGAAAAACATTTTTAATATCGTTGGCACCGAATGATCATGCAGACTTTGGTGAAAAGCAGAAGTGTATATTTTGTAAAATAGTTTTGTTATATTTAATCTTAATCTGCGACTCTCATCATCAGTTGCATTTTTATCGATTTGATTCTTATAATCTCTAATATAGATACGAAATGCAGCATTTACATCTTCTTCGCACTTTGCATAGTCCAAAATAGTATCCAAGGAATGTTCCACGGATACGGCATGCTTTGTAAGCTCAGGATCTTCTGTAAATGTTTCAATTCCATGTTCTTCCATATAGAGTATATTTTCTTTATATTCTTTGACTCTTGTTTCATATAGTTCACGGTCAATGCTTCCAAAACCTTCCAGATTAATCATCATACGACCGACAGCAGCACTGATGGCTGTGGAATCTTTCTCGTTTTGACCGATACGGAAGAATAGAGTGGTATACAAATCAAAGAGATCTAATCTGTTTTCCTTCATAAGAAGTTGTGCAATATCGGCCTTATAGTCATACATAATACGGCATACAGACATAATCTCGGCAATATCCTGACTGGTTTTCATGAGTAATCCATTTAAGTAATCCACATAGGAGATTTGTACATATGGCAATGACTGTGAGATAGCCGAGGACATGTTGTCATAATAATCAGTAAGCCATTGGGGAATATCTTCTTCCAGATCCAGTGGTTCAATATTCTCAAGATCAGGTAAGGATCTTGGTGATATGCGGTAGCGTTCTGATAAATTAGCATATTCTTTGTAACTATCCATTAAATATTGATATAGGTTGTTGCAATCATATTTGGAAAATTCATATATCTCCAATACATTTTTCATCTGCTTAAAGCAGGAACCAGCTGCAAGCTGCGCAAAATCCGGTTGTTTGCTGAATAATGTTTTCAGGCCTCCCTTCTTATATGGAAAGGATGCGATCACAACATCATCGGACGCTATATAGGAAAAGATATATGAGTCATGATACAACTCACAAAGTCCTATAATATCTCCCTTATCCAAAAAAAATTCACCGTCTGAATAAACGGCTCGAACAGTCCCCTTAACAATCATGTGTAATGAATGGAATGGCTGCCCACTTTCACAAATAATAGTTCCCTTTTTCACCCCTGTTGCCATTTAACCCCTCCTGCTTCTCTATAATGTAAAAATCATAATGTGTATATTATACTAATTTCAGACAATAAATACAACAGATGAACAATTATTTTTTGCGAAGGTTGCTGTACTTTTTCATAATTTATGATATAATTTATGAAATAAGGAAAATTAGGTATACAGACAGATAATTTTGGTAAAATCAGGGGGTACATATATGGAAAAAGAAATTCTTTACATACAAGAAGTAGTTAATGGGTTTAGGTCAGATGTGGAAGTGCTGATGAAATATCTACCCTGGTTAGAAGTTAAGGCAGGAGACAATATTTCCAGTTTGTATAAAGGAGAAGGGATTGAAGAAACTTCTATGTCTTTTCCCGTCTATGACAGTACACTACTAAGTATGGTACAAGATATAAAGAAAACAAATCTTCTAGATAGAAATTATGCATATATATACTCTCGCAATCGTATCAAAAATGTGGCAGATGAGCAAAAATTGATTGAAAAGGCAACAATACGAGATATGGACACACTCAAAGGTATCCTATCCAAATATATTCTTGGTGGAATGACAAAAGGAACAACATGGACAGAAGGAATAAAGAACGGTTCCATTCTAAAAGTAGTATTAAAAATGAAAGAAATCATTGAATATTGGGATAAACCTATTAACGAAAGAGAGACAGACATAAAGTAAGAGGTTTGTATAGATGAGCGATAAGGCAGCACAGAAGAGAAATTATATATTGGAGACGGCAAGGAAGGTTTTTATAGAAAAAGGTTATAAGAGCGTAACAATGAAAGATATTGTAGATGCATGTGAAATCAGCCGTGGGGGATTATATCTGTACTTTGCAAGTACAAGTGATATTTTTTTAGAAGTCTTACAGATGGAAACAGAAGAAACGGACGATGTTTTTTCCAATGCCATTGGTGAGGATTCTTCACCATCCGAGATTTTGGCTTTATTTTTGAAAGAGCAGAAGAAAGAACTGCTTCGCAGAAGAAATAATTTAACAAGAGCCATATATGAATATTTTTTTGAGTATAAGATGCCAAAAAAGAACAATATGCTTAAAAAGCAATTTGATACTGCGGTATTTATTATTGAAAGACTCATTGAAGCAGGAGTGGAAGAAGGAGAGTTTTATTGTGATGATCCCAGAGGTGCGGCGAGAAATATCATGTACGTTTTGGACGGACTAAAAATAGCTTCACAAACAAGAGGAATATCAGAAGATATGATAGATCAGGAAGTTCTGTATATTATGCAGGGATTGGTGATAGACAATTAGTATATAACAACGGGTGAAACGCGCAGCGGGTTACCCAAAGGTTTAATAAATGCTTCAGGAATCGACTCTTGGATGCATTTATTTTACTTTATGGAAAATTATTTGGATATACCATTGAAAATTAGTTCAGATTCGGTATAATTAGAAAGAATCATTATAGATGTTAAAAATACGGAGGATAGTAAATTCATCATGGGAAATGTGAAACGCATTTATGTAGAAAAGAAAGAGCCCTTTGCTGTAAAGGCAAGAGAACTTAAGGAGGAAATACAAAGCTACCTAAATATATCAGGTGTCAAAGATGTCAGAATGTTAATCCGCTATGACGTGGAAAATCTATCAGATGATACCTTTGAGGCTGCTTGCCGCATTGTTTTTTCAGAGCCACCGGTAGATATTCTTTATAGAGAAAGCTTTGAGATGCCTGCTGATGGTAAAGTATTCAGTGTAGAATATTTACCCGGACAGTTTGACCAGCGCGCGGACTCAGCGGTGCAGTGTGTGAAGTTTCTGCGGGAGGATGAGCAGCCGATTATAAAAACGGCAGTCACCTATCTTATAATAGGAAATATTTCTGATGATGATTTCAATAGAATAAAAGCATATTGTATTAATCCGGTTGATTCCAGAGAGACAGATATGGTAAAACCGGAAACTCTTGTTACAGAATTCGAAGAGCCTGCGGATGTTTCTATCCTGAATGGATTTAAGGACATGCAGGATAATGAGCTGAGAGATTTATATGAAGCACTTGGACTGGCTATGACATTCAAGGACTTTAAACATATACAGAATTATTATATAGCGGAGGAAGACAGAGATCCAACAATGACTGAGATCAGAGTGCTGGATACTTACTGGTCAGATCACTGTCGTCATACTACTTTTTCCACGGAATTAAAAGATGTGGAATTCGGAGATGGGTATTATAAGACACCCATTGAAACTACATATCAAAGTTATTTGGATACAAGAGAAGAGATATTCCAGGGAAGAGAAGATAAGTTTGTCTGTTTGATGGATTTAGCTCTTATGGCTATGCGTAAGTTGAAAAGAGACGGTAAGCTTGATGATATGGAAGAGTCAAATGAGATCAATGCATGCTCAGTGATTGTACCTGTGGAAATGGATTATGGTGATGGACCAGAGACAGAAGAATGGCTTGTATTCTTTAAGAACGAAACCCATAACCACCCAACAGAAATTGAACCATTTGGTGGTGCCGCAACTTGCCTTGGAGGTGCTATCCGTGATCCCCTTTCAGGACGTGGATATGTTTATCAGGCAATGCGTGTAACCGGAGCAGCTGATCCTACCGTTCCTGTAGCGGATACGTTAAAAGGAAAGCTTTCTCAGAAGAAGCTTGTTCGTGGTGCGGCCAGCGGTTACTCTTCTTATGGAAATCAAATCGGTCTTGCAACGGGCTATGTGAAGGAAATATATCATCCGGATTATGTGGCAAAGAGAATGGAAATCGGTGCAGTTATGGGAGCTGCTCCCAGACGTAACGTGATTCGTGAGGATTCGGATCCCAATGATGTTATTATTCTACTTGGAGGAAGAACCGGGCGTGATGGCTGCGGCGGTGCAACAGGTTCTTCCAAAGTGCATACGGAAAGTTCAATTGAAACTTGTGGTGCGGAGGTGCAGAAGGGTAATGCTCCTACGGAACGTAAGATTCAAAGATTGTTCAGAAGAGAAGAAGTAAGTAAATTAATAAAAAAATGCAATGATTTTGGTGCAGGCGGTGTATCGGTAGCAATCGGAGAACTGGCAGACGGCTTAATCATAGATCTTGATAAAGTACCTAAGAAATATGCAGGGCTGGATGGTACGGAGCTTGCCATCTCAGAGTCACAGGAAAGAATGGCAGTAGTAGTAAGTCCTTCCGATGTAACAGAATTTTTGGACTATGCATCTGAAGAGAATTTGGAAGCGGTACCGGTTGCGGTAGTAACTGAAGAGAAAAAACTCATCTTAAAATGGCGTGGTAAAGAAATAGTTAATATAAAAAGGGCTTTTTTGGATACCAACGGTGCTCATCAGGAAACAGGTGTAAAGGTTGATATTCCAAAGCAAGAGGATAATTATTTTGACCGTATTACTATTCCGGCAGTGAAAGAAAATCTTGAAAAAGGCAAGATAAAAGAGGCTTGGCTGGCAGAACTCAATGACCTTAATGTGTGTTCTCAAAAAGGTCTTGTGGAAATGTTTGACTCCTCCATTGGTGCAGGATCTGTACTTATGCCTTATGGAGGACAATATCAGCTAACGGAAACACAGTCTATGGTAGCAAAGCTTCCCGTATTAAAAGGTAAAACAGATACCGTAACGATGATGAGCTATGGTTTTGATCCCTATTTATCCACTTGGAGTCCGTATCATGGGGCTATTTATGCGGTAACAGAATCTATGGCAAAGATTGTGGCAAGCGGAGGAGATTTTAGTAAAATCCGTTTTACATTTCAGGAATATTTCAGACGTATGACCTCAGACCCCAGTCGTTGGAGTCAGCCGTTTGCAGCACTTCTTGGTGCTTATGATGCACAGATTGGATATGGATTGCCCTCCATTGGGGGTAAGGATAGTATGTCAGGAACCTTTAATGACATTGATGTGCCCCCGACATTGGTATCTTTTGCAGTAAATGTAGCAAAGGAAAGTACAATTATTACGCCTGAATTAAAAAAAGCCGGTAATAAACTAGTTCATTTTACAATTAAGAAAGATGAGTTTGATATACCGGTTTATGAAGATGTAATGAAATTATATCATCAGATTACCTCATTGATTCATGCAGGCGCAATTATTTCAGCTTATGCGCTGGATGCCAATGGACTTGTTTCGGCAATCAGTAAAATGGCATTTGGTAATAAAATGGGTGTTAGATTAACGGATGAACTTGTTCCGAAGAAATTATTTGAGAATGGCTTAGGTGATATTGTAGCAGAAGTTCCCGAATGCTTGATAGAGAAGTTAAGTGAAATAGAAAATTACTATATCGTGGGTGAAGTAACGAAGGAAGCGGCTTTTGTTTACAAAGATACCACTATTACTATGGACGAAGCATTGCAGGCATGGACGTCTAAATTGGAGAAAGTATTCCCGACAAAAGCGGTGAAAGAGTCAATTACTGTAGAATCTCCGATTTATAAAGCAAGTGATATTTATATCAGTAAAAATAAAGTAGCCAGACCCACGGTATTTATTCCGGTATTCCCGGGCACAAACTGTGAGTATGATAGTACAAAGGCGTTTGAACGTGCCGGAGCAAAAGTAGTAACAAAAGTATTTAAGAATATGACCGCAGAGGATATCAGAGAATCTGTAGGAATATTTGAAAAATCAATTAATGAAGCACAAATCATTATGTTCCCCGGTGGATTTTCAGCGGGTGATGAGCCCGATGGTAGTGCGAAGTTCTTTGCAACCGCTTTTCAGAATGCGAAAATAAAGGAAGCGGTTATGAAGCTGTTAAATGAAAGAGATGGTTTGGCACTTGGAATATGCAATGGTTTCCAGGCTCTGATTAAATTGGGATTAGTGCCTTTTGGAGAAATTGTAGGTCAGAAAGAGGATTCTCCGACACTTACATTTAATACCATTAACCGCCATATTTCCAAAATGGTATATACAAAAGTAATATCAAATAAGTCACCTTGGTTGCAGGAAGCAGAATTAGGTAAGACTTATATCAATCCGGCTTCTCATGGAGAGGGACGTTTTGTCGCACCGAAGGAATGGATTGATAAACTGTTTGCAAATGGACAGGTCGCAACACAGTATACTGATTTTAATGGAAATGTTTCTATGGATGAGGAATGGAATGTAAATGGTTCCTATGCTTCTATTGAAGGCATTACGTCACCGGATGGAAGATGTTTCGGTAAGATGGCACATTCAGAACGACGTGATGACTCCGTTGCAATTAATGTATATGGTGAGCAGGATATGAAAATATTTGAATCAGGTGTTTATTATTTTACAAAGTAGGGAAAAAGAGGGAGGTCTGGAAACAGCCTTCCTTGTTTTTACTGTAGAAAAAATTATTGATGCCTACTATATGTTGTGATATAATGAATTAATTTGGACAAAAATAGAGAGGACGACGGTGATTAGTGTGAAAAAGAAATCATTTTTGATTTTAGAGGATGGTACTGTTTTTGAAGGAACTCATATTGGCGTAGAAAAAGAAATCATTAGTGAGATTGTTTTCAATACTTCTATGGCAGGTTATCTGGAAGTGCTTACGGATCCATCCTATGCAGGTGAAGCTGTTTGTATGACATATCCGCTGATAGGAAATTACGGTGTATGCAAAGACGATATGGAATCAAAGAAACCGTGGCCTGATGGATTAATTGTTAGAGAATTGTCAAGAATGGCAAGTAATTTCCGTATGGATATGACAATTCAGGAGTTTTTAGAAGAGCATGAAATACCTGGAATTGCGGGTATTGATACAAGAGCCCTTACAAAGAGATTAAGGGATAGGGGTACCATGAATGGGATGATTACAACCAATGAGAATTACAATTTGGAGGAAATTATACCGAAATTGAAAGCCTATAAAACCGGCAAGGTAGTTGAAAAAGTAACCTGTGAGCATAAATATGAAAGAAAAGGTTCCAAAACATTAGAGGATAATGGTGCAATCTCAGGCAGCGCAAAGTTTAATCCAGAAGCATATGAGATGGGAATCCATGAGAGACGCCCAAGTATGGTAACAGACTTAAATGGTCTAGGATTGAAAGTTGCAATGTTGGATGTAGGTGTGAAAAAGAGTATTGTGGATGCACTGGTTGAAAGAGGGTGCGATGTAACTGTTTATCCTGCACTTACGACAGCGGAAGAAATAATAGCAGATGCGCCGGATGGTATTATGATAAGTAACGGTCCTGGTGATCCGAAAGAATGTGTATCTATAATAGAAGAAATAAAGAAGCTTTACCATACGGATATTCCTATTTTTGCTATTTGCTTAGGCCATCAATTAATGGCGCTGGCAACCGGCGGGGATACATATAAAATGAATTATGGTCATCGCGGAAGCAATCATCCGGTGAAGGATTTATCAACCGGCAGAGTATATATATCTTCTCAAAATCATGGCTATGTTGTTGATATGGATAAAATAGATCCTAAGATAGCCACACCGGCATTTATTAACGTAAATGATGGTACAAATGAAGGTCTTTCTTATAAGGGAAAGAATATTATCACTGTACAGTTCCATCCTGAAGCATGTTCAGGACCTCAGGACTCAGGATATTTGTTTGATAGATTTATGGAAATAATGAAAGAGAGGAAATGAAATGCCAAAGAATCCTAATGTGAAAAAAGTAATGGTTATCGGTTCGGGTCCTATTGTAATCGGACAGGCCGCTGAATTTGACTATGCAGGTACGCAGGCATGCCGCTCTTTAAAGGAGGAAGGCGTTGAAGTAGTACTTGTAAACTCTAATCCCGCTACGATTATGACGGATAGGGATATTGCAGATAAAGTATACATAGAACCTTTAACAGTAAAGGTTCTGCAGCAGATTATTGAAAAAGAAAAACCTGACAGTGTATTACCCACACTGGGCGGGCAAGCAGGTCTTAATCTTGGTATGGAACTGGATGAATCCGGTTTTCTGGCGAAACATAATGTAACGCTTCTTGGTACAACCGCAAAAACAATCAAAAAAGCAGAAGATCGTTTGGAATTCAAAGAAACAATGGAGAAAATAGGAGAGCCTTGCGCGGCTTCTCTTGTAGTGGAAAATGTAAAAGATGGTGTGGAATTTGCTTCTGAAATCGGCTACCCCGTCGTTCTTCGTCCTGCCTATACTTTAGGGGGCTCCGGTGGAGGAATCGCAAATAATCAGGAAGAAGTAATAGAAATTCTGGAAAATGGGCTGAGACTTTCCCGCGTGGGACAGGTTCTTGTAGAACGCTGTATAGCAGGTTGGAAAGAGATTGAATATGAAGTAATACGTGATGGTGTCGGCAACTGCATAACGGTATGTAATATGGAGAATATAGATCCGGTAGGTGTACATACCGGTGATAGTATCGTTGTAGCTCCGTCCCAGACACTTATGGATAAAGAGTATCAGATGCTTCGAAGAGCATCTATTAATATCATCAATGAGCTTGAGATAACAGGAGGGTGTAACGTACAGTTTGCACTTCATCCCACAAGCTTTGAATATTGTGTTATTGAAGTAAACCCAAGGGTAAGCCGTTCTTCGGCACTGGCCTCCAAAGCAACCGGTTATCCAATCGCAAAAGTAGCGGCTAAGATAGCACTTGGTTATACCTTAGATGAAATAAAAAATGCAATTACGGAAAAGACATTTGCCAGTTTCGAACCGACTCTGGACTATTGTGTGGTGAAGATTCCAAGACTGCCTTTTGATAAATTTATTACAGCAAAAAGAACGCTGACAACGCAGATGAAAGCAACCGGCGAGGTTATGAGTATCTGTACTAATTTCGAAGGTGCACTTATGAAAGCGATTCGTTCTTTGGAGCAGCATGTGGATTGCATGTTAAGTTATGATTTTTCGGATTTAAACAGGGAAGAGATACAGGACCGCCTGGAAATCGTGGACGATCAGAGAATATATGTGATTGCCGAAGCAATCAGAAAAGGAATCGGTTACGATGATATTCATCGGATTACAATGATTGACCACTGGTTTATAGATAAGATTGCTATTTTAGTAGAAATGGAATATGCACTGAAAGAAGGACCTCTTACAATAGAGTTATTAAAAGAAGCAAAACGCATCGAATATCCTGATAATGTGATTAGCAGATTGACAGGCATACCGGAAGCAGATATTAAGAAGATGCGTTATGACAATGGTATTACTGCGGCTTTTAAAATGGTAGATACCTGTGCGGCGGAATTTGAAGCCAATACACCATATTATTATTCCTGTTTCGGCAGTGAAAGCGAAGTAGTAGAAACTCATCCCAAGAAGAAAGTACTTGTACTGGGCTCCGGGCCTATCCGCATTGGACAAGGGATTGAGTTTGATTATTGCTCCGTTCATGCCACATGGGCTTTTTCAAAGGCCGGATATGAGACTATTATCATCAATAACAATCCGGAAACAGTAAGTACTGACTTTGATATTGCGGATAAACTGTACTTTGAACCATTAACTCCGGAGGATGTGGAAAACATTGTAAATGTAGAGAAACCCGATGGTGCCGTGGTACAGTTCGGCGGTCAGACAGCGATTAAACTAACAGAGAGTTTAATGAAAATGGGGGTACCGATTCTAGGTACCAGTGCCGAGAATGTAGATGCGGCAGAAGACAGAGAATTATTTGATGCGATTTTAGAGCAATGCGAGATTCCAAGACCTTCCGGAGGAACCGTATTTACAGCAGAAGAAGCGATAAAGGTTGCCAATAAGCTGGGATATCCTGTGTTGGTACGCCCTTCTTATGTACTTGGCGGTCAGGGTATGCAGATTGCCATATCTGATGACGAAGTAGAAGAATTCATGGAAATCATTAACCGTATCGCACAGGATCATCCGATTCTTGTAGATAAATATTTGCAGGGCAAAGAAATTGAGGTGGATGCGGTTTGTGATGGAACAGACATATTGATTCCCGGTATTATGGAGCATATTGAAAGAGCTGGAGTCCATTCCGGTGATAGTATTTCCGTATATCCCACACAAAGTATCAGTGAAAATGTAAAAGAAATCATAGCCGAATATACAAGAAGGCTTGCCAAAGCGCTGCATGTAATTGGTTTAATCAATATTCAGTTTATTGTAGTTGATGAGGAAGTATATGTAATTGAGGTAAATCCAAGATCCTCCCGTACGGTTCCGTATATCAGTAAGGTGACGGGGATTCCGATTGTGGATTTGGCAACAGAAGTGATTATCGGAAAGAAAATCAGCGAGCTTGGCTATAAGCCGGGACTTCAAAAGGAATCAGAATATGTGGCAATTAAGATGCCTGTATTCTCATTTGAGAAAATTCGCGGTGCTGATATCAGCTTAGGACCGGAAATGAAATCTACGGGCGAATGCCTTGGTATTTCTAAAACATTTAATGAAGCTCTTTATAAAGCCTTCCTTGGTGCAGGCATTGACTTACCGAAGCATAAGCAGTTGATTATTACGGTAAAGGATGCGGATAAAGAGGAAGCGGTCGAAATAGGCAGACGCTTTGAAAAGCTGGGATATACCATTTACGCAACTAGGAGTACTGCAAATAAATTAAAAGAATCGGGTGTCAGTGCGCGTCAGGTTAATAAGATATCACAGGAGTCGCCAACGGTTATGGACCTTATTTTAGGGCATAAAATAGACCTTGTTATTGATACACCGACCCAGGGACGGGATAAATCAAGAGATGGTTTCCTGATACGAAGAACGGCTATAGAGACAGGTATTAATTGTCTTACTTCATTAGATACGGCAAGAGCACTTTTGACAAGTCTTGAGCATGTTAATGAAGAAGAAAAACTAACCTTAATTGATATTGCTTCCTTATAGGAAGAGTATAAAAGCCATGGAATATACTGCTCTATGGCTTTTATGATGCGTTATTTTGTTGCAAATTTGAGCCTGCGGCACAAATATTGCAGGTTTTGGAAAGGTAAATGCTAATAATATGGATAATTATTCGAAAAAATTGGATAGAATATTAGAAGAGCTGGAAAATAAAGACGGGAAAGGTAATAGGACATTACTTTTACATAGCTGTTGTGCACCATGCAGCAGTTATGTCTTAGAGTATCTTAGAGAATTTTTCCATATTACTGTATTTTATTACAATCCCAATATTACGATAGAGGCAGAGTATCGGAAGCGGGTAGAGGAACAGAAGCGGTTAATTGATGAATTCAATCAGCAAGTAGATGCAGGGACATTTGAAAATATGTATTCTACATTGGCAGCACATAAAATTGAAATCATTGAGGGTGACTATGAACCGGAAGAATTCTATCAGCTTTCCAAGGGTCTGGAAAAGAGTCCGGAGGGTGGAGTAAGATGCGATAAATGTTTTGCGCTGCGGCTTAAAAAGACCGCACAGATAGCGGCGGAGAAAAAGTTCGACTATTTTACGACCACACTGACGATTAGTCCTATGAAAAATGCGCAAAAGTTAAATGATATCGGTGAACAGATGGCGGGAGAATATGGTATTTCCTTTCTGCCTTCAGACTTCAAGAAGAAAAATGGTTATAAACGCTCTGTCGAGTTATCGGCATTATTTGATCTGTATAGACAAAATTATTGCGGCTGCATCTATTCCAAGGTAGAGGCAGACATAAAATTAACGAAATAGTTTCATAATTTTGTGTAAAAATGTCTTATATTGCCAAATATGGTTCTCGCTAATTGATTAAATATTTATGAGATGATAGTATATATAAATGGTACAAGGGGTGTTATACACGGTGAAGGAAGGAAGAACACGATGGAGAAAATTCTCAATGTAATATCAGACGAGATGATGAAAGCATTTGCAGCAGCAGGATATGGGGAGGAGCTCGGAAAGGTAACCATATCAAACAGACCGGATTTATGTGAATTTCAATGCAATGGTGCTATGGCTGGTGCAAAACAATATAAAAAAGCACCTATTGTAATTGCAGGTGAAGTAGCGGAAAAACTTTCCTGCAGTGAAATTTTTGAAGAAATAAATGTAGTGAATCCTGGCTTTTTAAATCTAAAGATAAAGCCTGATTTTTTAAAAAACTATTTAAAGCAAATGTCTCATTCTCCGAAGTTCGGATTGGACATGCCAGTTAATCCGAGAAAAATCGTCATAGATTATGGTGGTCCCAATATTGCCAAACCTCTGCACGTAGGACATCTGCGTTCTGCAATTATTGGTGAAAGCATTAAGCGTATTGCAAGATATGCCGGTCATGACGTGATTGGCGATATCCATCTTGGGGACTGGGGATTACAGATGGGTCTGATTATAACGGAATTGGAAGAGCGTCATCCCGACTTAATATATTTTGATGAAAACTACAAAGGAGAGTATCCGAAAGAGGCTCCTTTTACGATTTCTGAATTGGAGGAGATATACCCAACAGCAAGCGGTAAATCTAAGGAAGATGCCAATTACAAGCAAAAGGCAATGGATGCCACATTCAGACTCCAAAACGGAGAAGCCGGTTACCGTGCACTTTGGAAGCATATTGTTCATGTGTCTGTGAACGATTTAAAAATAAATTACCGAAACCTCAATGTGGATTTTGACTTATGGAAGGGTGAGTCTGATGTTCATGACTTAATTCCATCTATGGTAGACTATCTAAAAGAAGAAGGCTATGCATATATCAGTGAGGGTGCACTTGTTGTGGATGTGAAGGAAGAGTCAGATACCAAAGAAATTCCACCTTGTATGATTTTAAAATCTGATGGAGCATCTTTGTATAATACAACGGATCTTGCAACCATTTTGGAGCGTATGAATCAAATACATCCCGATGAGATGATTTATGTTGTGGATAAAAGACAGGGGCTGTATTTCGAGCAAGTCTTTCGCTGTGCTAGAAAAACGAAATTGGTTAAACCGGAAACCAAATTAAAGTTCTTAGGTTTCGGCACTATGAACGGTCAGGACGGTAAGCCTTTTAAAACAAGGGAAGGCGGAGTGATGCGTCTGGAGTCCCTAATTGAAGAAATTAATGAGAAGATGTATGGGAAAATAACGGACAACCGTACCATGACAGAAGATGAAGCAAGGGAAACGGCACGAGTAGTGGCACTGTCTGCTGTTAAGTACGGCGATTTATCGAATCAGGCATCGAAAGATTACATTTTTGATATGGACAGATTCACATCTTTTGAAGGAGATACAGGACCATATATTTTATATACGATAGTCCGTATTAAATCGATTCTGTCAAAGTATGTGGAGAATGGTGCGTCTTTAGCTCAGGCAACACTTCATAACGCTGTCAATGATGCGGAAAAGAGCTTGATGTTAGAATTGGTTTCTTTTAATTCCATGATGGAGAGTGCCTATGAGGAAACAGCACCTCATAAAGTGTGTGCATATATCTATAATCTTGCCAATGCATTTAATCATTTTTATCATGAAACAAAGATTCTGACAGAAGAAGATCCGGTGAAAAAAGAAGGCTGGATTGCTTTACTCGTATTAACAAGAGATATTCTTGAAACTTGTATTGATGTACTTGGTTTCAAGGCTCCCGAAAGAATGTAAATATTAATCATAAAGGATCGCATGGATATTTTTATAATTCCAAGCGGTCTTTTTTTGTACAGCTAATAGGTATAATTTTTCATAAATCTTACACAATATTTACTATTTACTGCATGTATCTGAAAAGAGCGATTGTTATAATTAACCCGATACTGAGGCGCCGGTATCAATCATTACATAATAATTTTTAAATATATCAGAGTATAAATATTATGGAAAGGTATAGGATTTTAATATGAAACAATTTATCAAGAGAATAAGCGCTTCTGTTCTTATAGCCATTATGCTTGTATGTATGGTTGGATGCGGAGCAAAGAATCCCACTCCGGATACGAATGTATCGGAACAAGTGACCACCGATCAGGTAGTTTTAGAGCAAGCGGAAGCAGAACAACAAACGGAAGAAATATTACCATCAATACCTAAGTATATCTTTTTATTTATTGGTGATGGAATGAGTTATCCTCAGATTCAATCTGCTGCTTATTATGCAGGAACGATGAATAGTAATGGCGGTGTAGAGACAAGTAAGCTTTCCTTTATGGAATATCCTGTTGCAGGGGCGGCTCAGACTTATGACAGTACTTCTTTTTGTCCGGATTCAGCTTCTACCGCAACCTCCATTGCAACCGGCTATAAGACATATAGCGGAACGATTAATATGGATACAACCATGACAACGGAATTTGAGACAATTGCTGAGAAGTTAAAGAAACAGATGAATTATAAAATTGGAATTCTTTCTACTGTTAATTTAAATCATGCAACTCCGGCTGCATTCTACGCTCATCAGGAATCCAGAAATAGCTATTATGAGATAGCAGAAGAAATGATAGCCAGTGAATTTGATTATTTTGCAGGCGGTGCTTTGAAAAAGCCTACAGGTAATAATAAAGATAAGCAAGATATATATGAGATTGCTGCTGAGAATGGTTATAAGGTAATCAAAAGTCAGGAGGAAGTAAAGAGTGCCAGTGCAAAGGATGGGAAGCTTCTTATTATTTCAGAAACATTAGCAGATTCCGATGCCATGAACTACGAGATGGATGCAGAAAATGGTGAATTAATACTTGCTGACTATGTGGAAAAAGGGATTGAAATATTGGATAATGAAACCGGATTTTTCATGATGATAGAAGGCGGTAAAATTGACTGGGCTTGTCATGCCAATGATGCGGGTTCCACGATTACAGATACCATTGCTCTGGATGAAGCAGTAAAAAAAGCAGAAGCCTTTTACAATGATCATCCTGAGGATACCTTAATTCTTGTAACCGGTGATCATGAAACAGGCGGACTGACAATTGGTTTTGCAGGTACGGACTATGATACTTACATGACGAATCTATCAAACCAGAAACTATCCTATGCGAAATTTGATACAGAATATGTAGCAGGATATAAGGAAAATAATACTCCTTTTGAAGAAGTATTAAAAGATGTCAAAGCTTGTTTTGGTTTAATGACAGCAGAGGATGAAGGCGCAGCCGAGGATTCAAAGCTTTTGCTGACAGACTATGAATATGAAAACTTAAAGAAAGCATATGAAAGAACAATGTCGTTAGGAATGGCGGGAAAGGACAGTATGTCACAGGAAGAATATTTCTTTTACGGAACCTATGAGCCTCTTACCGTAACCATCACTCATATTTTAAATAACAAATCGGGAATCAGTTTTTCCTCTTATGCGCATACAGGCTTACCTGTTCCGGTATTTGCACTGGGAAATGGACAGGAGTTATTTGAAGGATATTATGACAACACAAATATCTATCATAATTTGGCTCAGCTTACCGGAGTCCAATAATAGCAAAAAAATTTTAAGGTGCCGTAGAAATATAGATACGGCATCTTAAATAAAGTAAGGAGCAACAAAGAAAAAATGAGAAAACGGAAGAATATTGATATAAATTATTACGCTCCGTTCATGCTGTGTATCGCTATAATTATCTTTTTACTTATCATCCCAACAGGATATGAAGGAGCCATAATTTATAAAGGAGCTATTTCATGTAAAGCAGAAGTGGTTTACATAGATAATTCAGATATTATTGATACCGGATTAATTAAGTCCGGTGAACAAACTTGTATGGTGGAGTTTGAAGAAGGAAAATTTAAAGGTAAGCAGGCTTCAGCTTTTAATTTACTTACCGGTTCCTTAGAAAATGATAAGATATTCAGCGTTGGAGATAAGGCTTTAGTTGTTATTAATTATCAGGACGAGGAGATATTGTCAGTCAATATGATTGACCACTACCGGATGGATAAGGAGTGGATTCTTGCTGGAATTTGTGCCGCTATCATAATTTTGGTTGCAGGAAGGACGGGCGTTCGTGCTATTCTTTCCTTTATTATTTCCATCCTTGCCATATGGAAGCTGCTGGTTCCATTTTACTTAAAGGGGTATCATCCTATCCCTATCGGCATTGGAATCACATTATTTCTTACAATCAGTATCATATCATTGGTATATGGATTTAATAAAAAGTGTTTAGCTGCAGTCAGCGGTGCTTTTCTTGGTATACTGACGACCTGTATTTTTGGTATTCTTTTTACAAATGCATTTCAGATACATGGTGCCATTATGTCCTATTCCGAAAGCCTGCTGTATAGCGGTTATCAAGATTTGAATCTGACTAAAATATTTATGGCTAGTATTTTTATCGGAGCCTCCGGTGCCATGATGGATTTGGCGGTGGATATTACTTCTTCCGTAGACGAGGTGATTAAGAAGAAGCCGGATATTTCATGGAAGGAAGCCGCGGCATCAGGTATGAATGTAGGACGGGCAGCAATGGGGACTATGACCACTACTTTGCTCCTGGCGTATTCCGGAGGTTATATTGCACTCTTGATGGTATTCATGGCTCAGGGAACGCCTTTATATAATATCTTTAACTATAAATACGTAGCAGCAGAAATAATAGATACGATGGTAGGAAGTTTGGGCTTAGTTACAGTTGCTCCATTTACTGCTTTGACCAGTGCTTTTCTCCTCACTAAAAAGGTTTAATTGCCTTTTTAAATTGGCAATTTTTATTTTATAGGGCGTGTCCAGCGAAGCTGGACTACACCAACCGGTGCAAGTTCGGTCATAGTAATCACCAGTGAGCTATAAAGCTAAATCCGGTGCGTTGCAGAAATGCAGGGTGCTAAATAATTTACCACATTTTACAAATTTCAGTATTTAAATTGATTATTTACTGAAAATATTCTAAAATAGAGTTCACTACAACGTTACAAATTAATATATTTTGTAAAAACATGAAAATAATATGGATATAAGGAATTTAATTTAACAAGATATTTACCCAAATAGGGTTGATATAAATAATATATAACTTAACGAGAAAGGGGTAATATTATGTCTTTAATATTATGCAAAGAATGTGGAAAAGAAATATCTGATCAAGCAACAAAGTGCCCTAATTGTGGATGCCACTTGAGAAATCGGAAACAAGTGGAAACGGAACTATACCTACACAACACACTGAATCTAAAAATAAGGGAAAGAAAACAATGTCTATATTCGCTCTCTTATTTGGTATATTAAGTTTTATTCCGGGAATCGGCGTTATATTCATTGTAGCCGCTTTAGTGGTATCTATTATTTGTCTTGCTAAAAAGAAAGCAGGAAAAGGACTGGCTATAGCAGGTCTTGTCCTTGGAATATTTGGCGTTATCGTCTTCGGAGCATCCGGCAGTGATAGCAACAAAGAAGTGCAGAATGTTACTAAAACAGAGGAAAAACAAACCGAAGCATCAACTGCAAGTGACGAAACAGAAGAACCGTCCACGGATGATAATGTCCCACGTGAATACAAGTCTGCATTAAAAAAAGCAGAGGTATATAGTAATAAAATGTATTTGTCTAAACAAGGTGTATATAACCAGCTAACATCTGAGTATGGAGAAAAGTTCCCAGCTGACGCAGCGCAATATGCTATAGATAACGTAGTAGCGGATTGGAACGAAAATGCATTGCAAAAAGCTAAGTCATATCAACAAATGGATATGTCAACATCTGCAATTTATGATCAATTAATTTCCGAATATGGAGAATTGTTTGAGGAAAGCGAAGCGCAGTATGCAATAGATAATTTAGATAAATAGTAAAATAAATCAATTTTGGATAACTCCATGGTTGTATTTATGCGGTTGGCGAACCTGCATTTATTATACCATGGAGTTTTTTAATTCTTGAATCTAAAGCTGTCTGGGGACACGTCTGCATAGTAGATGGTTTATTTTTACTGTGAATACTATATTATGCAACACGTAATGCAACACGTAAAAAAAGCCCCAAATGAACACTAGGGCTTTGAAATAGCGAGAGGGGGATTTGAACCCTCGACACTACGGGTATGAACCGTATGCTCTAGCCAACTGAGCTATCTCGCCATATGATATGGGACCTATAGGGCTCGAACCTATGACCCTCTGCTTGTAAGGCAGATGCTCTCCCAGCTGAGCTAAGATCCCATATTTTAGGTCACTTTTTGCAACCCGCTCTGCTAGTATACAATTAACTTAAGAGCTTGTCAAGGGATTTTTATTCAATTTTTTTCATATTTTTTTAATACTTTTTCCCTTTCGTATTTTAATCTAAGAAATTAATCTTTACGCATACCAAGCATGTCTATTGGTTCATACTGTAAGATTTTATTTATCTTATAAGTTGATATAAACGCTCCAAGCAAGATAACAATACCCATCGAACATATGGGGACGATCCGGATTATGCCAGCACTTTCCATTCTCTCTTCCTGTGTTTGTTCCAGATCCACATCTGCCACATTGCTGAATGAAGTATCATAATACACCTGGTTTAAATTTTTTATGTGATATGCCTGGATAGCAATCCACCTATCTCGAATCCCAGCGCGCTTCCTATCAGCAAAATAATGAATATACCTGACAAAAGGGAAACCGTACACTGCACCTTCTTCATGCCTAAAGACCGCTCAATGGCGATGTACCTTTTTGTCTGGTGATAAACAAATGGCTGAAAAAAAGCAGCAGCGCCAGGGTCATAAAAAATCCAATCAGTAGAAAAATGAACGCCATATATTTCATGTTATGGATACCGGATTCTGGCTTGGAATAAATCCCTTTTCACTGCCTCTATGGAATCGTAAAATGCAGGGAAATCATAATATTACAGATCAACCGCAAAGGACTTGTCTATAGTACAGTATGTTTAATAACCATACTATAAATTTTGATGCTTTAAACGAAAGCTTTAGACAATATATGATCGTATCAAAAAAGCGAACCGTAACTTTTTTCATTCCCTTACCCACATATCTTACATATTTTCTTCATTTCATATTTTAGTTGTTTATATTATTTCGTCTCATTCACATATATCTGAATTCTGCTTTCTATGATATCCACCACTTCATCTGCCGTCTTATTCCCGGTAAAAAATGCTCCCACTTCATCGTTAATAATCTGATTCATCTGCTCATCCCATGACCGAATCTTGTCCGCACTGTTAAGAACAGCAAGCACGGTCTGAACCTCTTCTTCTCTGGCCGCATAGATATCCATTTTTCCCATTCCAAATGGACGGGTCTCTCGTTTTTCTTCTATTTTGATTCCGTTTTCATCGGTTACATATGATTTTCTCATTTCCGACTCCACTTTTTGTTCCAATACGCTTTTGCGAATTGGAAACGCAAACACATTTGCAAATAACCATTGAGACTCTTCGGATAACAAATCGCCAATAAACTGCCATGCAGCATCCTTGTCTTTGCATGTACTGTTTATTGCCATAACAAAGTTGGAATCAATCAAATTGCCATTGCCATGTTCCGAAGGATAACCTAGAAAAGATATCGGCTCTCCAAACGCTTCCATGTACATTTGTTGCCTTAAAAAATCGGTCACAGTTTCATGACATAAAATCTGTATTTGCCCCGTATCCTGAATCTGTTGAAAAATCATATCTTCATCATAGATATAAGTTTCATCTGGTAGAAAACGGTCAGCGAATAGCAGCATCTTAAGAAACAGCTCTCTATTAAAACCTTGTCCCTTTTCGGACCAGTCAACCAGGCTGTCACCATTTGCCATCATGCATAGATTCAATACATGCGACTTATTCGCTTCGCTGAATACGGTACTGCCTGGCATATAGCGGTCAGCAAATGCAATCATCTCATCCATATTCCATTGCTTCATATCTCCAACCGCAGACGTGGGTACTATCATGGTATTAATAAAATAAGTAATCGGCATGCCATAGAGCATCTCATCGGTTTCATAAGCCTGCAGGATATTCCCCTGGAAGTCACTTCGTTCCATTTCTTCATCGCTATCCATATATGGATACAAATCAGTCAGTACTCCTTTACGGGCATACAGATCCATGGAAAATCGGCGGGGCAATATGAGGATATCCGGTCCCTGCCCATTGGCAATGTCCATGTTCAGTTCATCGATGCCATCTGTTTTCTCAGATCCATATATCTGAATTTCAATACGGATATCCGGACTGGTTTTATTAAACGCTGCCACTGCCTGATGGTGCCATGGGAGAACGGATGAAAATGTGCCTCCCAATATCAACGTATTCTCTTGTGATAGCTCCGTTTCCTCTCCACCTCGGATGACGGTAAGTGTGTTCTCATTATTTTCTGTCTGAAACCAAGCCATCTTATCATCGGACAGGGGCAATAACGTTCCGCTAAATCCAACTGACATATTTAGCTGAGAAAAAGAGATGATTTTCTTTTCTTCCCCCTGTGACTTATCATATACATAGACCCCATCACTGGAAGCCAGTAATAAATCACTCTGGATTCCGGCCGCCATATCCAGATAGGTCTGTTCCGGGCTCAATGTATTCCCTAGTTTTAATGACCCCGCCTCTATATCCACAGTTGCCATCTGAAAGCAACCATCGGTTCCAAGCCATATAAGGCAGGCATCACCATCCCTGCTTGGGGACATGTGCGAAAGGGAGTTGGGCACCTGAATGCTGCAACGTAACTTCCCAGCGGAATCCCAGACATAAAGAGTATCCTGAATCATGACATAACCATTCCCTGTTTGGTCTGTCATGAAATCTGTCGGATAAATCATATCCTGATTTTTTACATCCTCCATAATTGAGTAGGACAAAAGCTCTTCACCATTTACCGATATTTTCTTAATCCATGTATCTGTGATAACCGGTTCTCCGGATTCTTTCACCTCGCCATAATTTTGCGTCACTAGATCCAATGTGCCATCATCGTTTGGGGAAATCTGAACGATTCGATTTGTTTCATTGGCTGCATATGGAATCGTGGCCAAATTTATTGCTTCAGCGGAAAAATCAATAAAACACAATTTCTCCACCAGCTGGGAGGTGTTTGCATCATAGGTCTGGTTACCACTCACATCTTTGATGACACTAAGATAAATACTGTTATTCAAAGATGCAACAGCAGAAACCGCTAAAACATCATCCGAAAGGGGGTAATCCTCCGCTATATAACGTTCTGGAAAGGAAGCTGCTGTATTTTTTTCTGCCTGGTTCTTTTCTGATCCGCAACCAGTGAAACTAAATAATAATAGAAAGGATAATAGAATTATCCTTATAAAGATGCTTCGATGAGAGAAAATTTTCATAGTTATGTATGCTCCTTTTTATATTGAATATCAATCAATTTCAAAGTGTTACCACATTCTTGAATTGGTAATGAACTTTTCTATTATGGTGTTCCAATCCAGACTGGTGAGTGTAGAAATAGTTCTAATTGAACGATCCGTATGATGCCTGCACCTTCCATTCCCTCTTCCGGTGTTAGTTCCAGTTCCACATCCGCCACATTGCTGAATGAAGTATCATAATACACCTGGTTTAAATTTTCTATGGTGATATGCCTGGATAGCATTCCGCCTATCCCGCATCCTTGCGCGCTTCCTATCAGCAAAATAAATTTCATCACAGCTCATTTCAAATAGACTCCGTTTTTTACATGAGGAGAAGCTTCTAAACTAAGGATCAGTTCCTCCGAGATCTCAAGCCCCGACTCCTTGGGAACCATTGAGATACTATTGTATACAATTAAAACATGCATTGTCTCCTATCGTGGTGTTATCAAATATATAAATGAAAATAAATCCTTCTACCTCCTCTATTAGGTATGCCGGCTTTTACCTATTTAATAAATACACGTCTCATAAAAGCATTAGGTGACAATATTTATATTACGAACAAATATTATATAAATTGCATCCTTGTAAATCTATCATTGAAAATGATGATCATATGATCAACTGTCTTTATTCTCGAAGACCGTGAATTAAAGTCTCGATTATCCGTGTTAGCCTTCTTGCACATTGATGCTTTTTACTGCAACAGCATTGTGAAGCAGTTTAATTTACGACACAGCAGTATTCACTTTATGTTATGATCTGCATGATTGCCATATCTTTTACAGATATGTTATCCATCCTTATATAATAATCTAACTGAAGATATATAAAATAAATAGTACTTTACAAATAGAACATATGTTCATATAATAGATAATATAAATTAATATATTATCTAGGAGAATAAGAACAATGATAAAATACAATGACATCTATTTTGAGAATAAAAAAGCTTATCTTTTATATAAGAGCTTAATGGAATATAAAAAGGATTTGTACATCAATTTTAAACAATATTCAATTATTACAGAAGAAGATATTAGAGAATGTTGGCAATTTATTGATAACAAAGTATCTTTACTTCCACAGTATAATGTTAAAAAGTGGAAGGATTAGTATATAATTTCCATCTTGTCCATATACTATAATAATTTATTATTATGGAGGTTTACACAAATGGCAAGACCAAGAAAGAAATCATTAGATGAAAGAATTAATGAAAAGGAAGATTTAATATCTAATTTATTAATAAGAATTAAAACAGAACAAAAAGAATTGGAAGCTTTGTATAATGAGAAAAAGATATCTGAACTAGAGATTATTCAAGGTTTAATTGAAAAATCAGGTCTCAGTATAAGCGAAGCGCAAAAAGCATTAAATTCTTATTCTGTTTTAAAACAAGAAAATGCATCGTAAAAAATAGCCAGGTAGGAAAAATAATTCCGACCTGGTTATAAATTTATAGCATAAATTGATAAGCTAAAATAGGTATTGAATAGATAAGAATGTATGATATAATATTTTTATGTGTTTAAAATATTGATTATTTAAATCAATCAGTATTGAATTTAAATGTGCTGATTTGTGCAGAAAGGAGCCGATTATGAAATTAAAAATTGTTAGAATTGAACCAAGGGTAGTGACATGTCAGATAGATGAAACAGGCTCTTTAATTGATATTGCCCGCAGGTGGCTGACAGATGATATTCAGTTAGATGATACAATAGAAGTGGATTTCTCAAATAGATAGATAATTTTTATTCATTTAACCAGAAACTCATCCAGTTTTTTAAAAGCTTGTGTAATATTTTCTTCACCAATATTAAATATGCTGCCGGCAATAATATTTTCAATTCGCCTGTAATGTATCATTCTCATTTGATCGAATCTTAAGTACGATGTCTTATTTTTATTCTGTTCTTTGTTGGGTACACCTAGTTTAATAGGGAAAGGCATGATTCTTAATTCCTCACTGGAACAGGGGATGATGAAGTACATATTTGCCTTTTGCTCCGACATTACTACGCCGTAATG
>CAYXCV010000001.1:0-40580 GCA_964463365.1 uncultured Kineothrix sp. | reverse complement strand
TAATGAAGTAAGCCTGCGTTGTTCATCTAATGTCAAAGCGTTCGCCCCTTTCTTAATGCTATCCTTACATTCATTATATTATAAAAAACCGTATATAACAATACGAACTTATGTAAATATTAAATATAAATTATATTTAATATTGTTTAAATGCATATTTCACGAAAATTTAATAAGCAAAGAAAATAAGACAGAAAAATAAGCAAATGATAATAATTAATCACACCATTTGCTTATTCTCTAATTAAATTTTAATTTTTTAAAGCGTGAATTAACAAAAAACAATAATTCTATCCGGAGTAGTTTGAGGTGGGATGCTTCTTGTAGTAGCACTGTAATAGACCATAAGAAGATTATTTTCTATATTACACGTATAAGGTTGCCCATTGGCTGTTGTAACTCTTGTGGTGGGAGCAACATTTAACTTTAATGGATTTTTTTCAGATGTTAGATTCTCATCAAAGAAATCCACCATAACATTCACTCCTTTTTCAGTGCGCCCAATAAATGCTGCTTGATATTGGGGGGGATATATGAGTGGAACTGGAAGATTAGCATCATAAAAGGCCGTGACATGCATACCGATTCGAAGAGGAGTGTTATCAGTTACATAAGTACCCGGTGATAATATAAAATTAATGGTTCCGTTCATAGTACGAAGTGCCAGTAATTGGTTGCAGCACTGCATTTGCATAGGGGAAATACGATCAATAATACCTGCAATGCCTGTATAATTGGTAGAAAGTTGCATAATGATTCCTCATACATATATTTAGTTTAAAATATGCAATTGCAAGAAAAAAGTGTATCATCAGTCATCAGAGTAATCATGTGCCGGTGACTGATTCCATACAATTCCATTACCGGAAGAGACGGCAATGAGTTCTCCCTGTAAGTCGGTTCGGTATACTTTTGCACCGATGGCTTCCATTTTTTCTATGGTTTCTTCATGGGGATGCCCGTAAGAGTTATCCTCACCGCAGCTGATTAAGACATATTCCGGCAAAGCTTTTTCCAGCAGACTCCACGTCGTTGAGCTTGCGCTTCCATGATGACCCGCAGCATAAACATCACAGGAAAGATTAATGCCTAGTTTACAGATATCTTCTTCACTTTTTGCCTCGGCATCGCCGGTAAAAAGAAAAGAGTCTCTGCCATTTGTAAGCCTGATACCGATAGAGTTATTATTTTCATTGGTATAGGTATAATCTACAGGTGAAATAATGGAAAAATCTGCATTTCCAAGGGTGTAAGTATCTCCGATAGACGGATGAATTGTTTCCATGTTTTTGTCTTTCACTCTACTGATAAAGGATTGGTAGAGCTTGGAATCGGCTTCATAATCCGGACAGATAACAACGGGGCACTGAAAAGCTTCTAAGGCACCGATGATTCCGTTTAGATGATCGGCATGATAATGAGAAACAACTATGTAGTCAAGGGTAGTAATACCGAGATTTTTCATAAAGCTTACCACATAGGAGGAATGGGATCTGTCTCCGCCGTCAATAAGCATATAACGTCCATTTGATTCTACAAGGGTACTGGATCCCTGACCTACATCAAGATAATATACTGTCATAGAATCAGTCGTTTCGGTGTTCAGTGAATCACCGAAAGCCGGAAAGCTGTCGATGGATTCAGAATCTCCAAAAATCATGAATAGCAGTGAAAAAATAATGGCAATCAGGGCAATTAATAAATCTTTTTTTGATCTTTTTTTTAGTTTCATAGTTACGTTCTGACCTTTCTTATAAGCAATTGCTATTATTATATACAAATGGTGAAAAGATGCAAAGGTAAAAAGGTATGAAAGTATTAAAAATAGAAAAAATATACTTAAAGAGTCAGAGTATCTGAAGCTAAGAAAGGAAAAATTATGATGGATAAAAAGGAACAGGAAAGATTAAACCAAAAGAAATCGAAAGAGGAGTTCAATAGCATTACGCAAAAAGTTAAACCGGAGAATCAAAATCAGACTCACAATGTTAGAAGAGAAGGAATCGCACCTATTAATCAAAAAAGGTAACGAATGAAACATTTCTATTTTTGTAGATTAATGTTATAATCATTTAGAAATTCGTTGCAATGGTTATTAAATTTGATTATGAAAGGTTATGTGTGTAAAGCATAGGTGAATATAAAATGAGAATCGGAATGGGATATGATGTGCATAAATTGGTGGAAGGCAGAGAATTGATTATAGGTGGTGTCACAATTCCCTATGAAAAAGGACTGTTAGGACATTCTGATGCGGACGTGCTATTACATGCAGTCATGGATTCCCTTTTAGGAGCTGCTTCCTTGGGGGATATAGGTAAACACTTTCCCGACACGGCACCGGAATATAAGGGGGCTTCTTCTATGATGCTGCTGGAACAGGTAGGGAAACTGTTAGAGGAAAATTACTTTTTAATAGAGAACATTGATGCAACCATTATTGCACAGGCACCTAAAATGCGCCCTCATATTGATGCTATGAGGGAAAACATAGCTAAGGTATTGGGGATTGATATCACCCAGATAAATATTAAGGCAACAACAGAAGAAGGGATGGGTTTTACCGGAGCAGGAGAAGGAATCACATCTCAGGCAATCTGTTTATTGACTAGTCCTGTAAACTTCTATTCAGAGGATGTGATGTCACAGAATAAATGTTCCGGATGCGGCGGATGTCCTAAGAATAAAGAATAAGATGAGGAAAATATGATAAAAGAACTAAAAGGAGAAGAATGCCTTGCACTTCGTTCTTTATGGGAAGAAGTTTTCTATGAAGATTCTAAAGAATTCACAGATTATTACTTTAAAGAAAAGGCAAAGTATAACCATGCTTTCACCATTCAAGCAGAGGATAAAGCAGAGGGTGCTGTGGCAATGCTGCATTTGGCTCCTTATCAGATGCGGATAAGGACGGGGCAGGAAATGGTGACCCGGAAGGTGAATTATATTGTCGGTGTGGCGACGAAAGAATCTTATCGCCATCAGGGCTATATGGGAGAACTGCTAAGGGCGGCTCTGAATGATATGTTCCTTAAGAAAGAGCCATTTACATTTTTGATGCCGGCCAGTCCTAAAATCTATACCCCATATCAGTTTGTGTATATCTATGATCGAGAGAATTATAGAATAGAGAATTGGAAACGAAGAGAGCCTGAACTTAGAGCGGCATCCTTGCGGGCAGAAGCAAACCTATGGGATATTGTCACGCTGAATGAGAATGATATACCAAAGCTCACAAAATATGCAGAGAACTATTTGAATAAGAATTATGATGTTTTTATACAAAGAGATCCTTCCTATTATCAGACGATGATAAAGGAACTGAACGTTCAAAATGGTGCGGTCTATTTAATTCACCACAAAGTAAGAAAAGATGAAATTGCAGGTTACTTTTTTTATACGGAAGAAGAGGGTAAGTCTTATATACAAGAAGCTATTTATAATAATAACTTTCCTCTTTTAAAAAAAGTAGAAAGTAAGCCTATTATAATGGCAAGAATTGTTGACTTACAGTCTATGCTATCCTTACTTCGGTTACAAGCTGATAATGTTGCAGATGAGGCGGTTAACTTGACCATTAAAGTTACAGATCCTTTACTTTCGGAAAATAACGCAGTATGGAGGTGTAAGATCGGAAGTAATGAAAGTAAGATTGATAAAGAACTTGATGAAACCGGAGGAAGAGAAGATTGTTCTATTACGATAGAGGAGCTGACATCATGGATATTCGGCTATCGTCCGGCTAAGGACTGCTTTCATTTTACAAATCAAACAAATAAAAGAAGAATATTAATTAAACTTGCTAAGATAGATATATTATCTAAGGTGTTTATTAATGAAATTGTCTAGGCAATTGCAATGAGAAAGGATTGGTATGGAGCAGAAAGATAAAAAAGAAAATGAAATAGAAATTGAAAAAGCTCTGCTTGTCGGTTTAGATACGGGTGAAGACGAAGAATTTGAGCGTTCCATGAAAGAACTGGAAGAGCTTGCAAAGGCATGTAATATGCAAGTTGTAGGTGTTGTAACTCAAAATATGGGCGTTGTAAATAAAGCTTTTTATATAGGAACCGGTAAAGTAAATGAAGTCAAGGAGTATGCAGGCTTGGTAGAGGCAGATATCATTATATTCGATAACTCCTTAACACCCTCACAGCTTAGAAATCTACAACGTGAGTTAGAAATGCCGATATTGGACAGAACCACATTGATACTTGATATTTTCTCCACAAGGGCGAAAACAAGAGAGGCGAAGTTACAGGTAGAGACAGCCAGGCTGCAATATTTGTTATCCAGACTGGTAGGTATGCATGAAGCCTTAACCAGACAGGGCGGAGCCAGCGGCAGTATGAGCAGTAAAGGTGCCGGTGAAAAGAAGCTGGAACTGGATCGGCGTAAGATTGAGAAGCGTTTGGTGGAGCTTAGGCGAGAACTGGAGGAGGTATCCAAAGAAAGGGAGACACAAAGTAAAAGACGAATGCAGTCCAGAATACCTAAAGTTTCCTTGGTGGGATATACCAATGCAGGAAAATCCACGATAATGAATGCTATGGTAGATCAATTTTTGCAGGATGAGGAGAAGAAAGTGTTGGAAAAAGATATGCTCTTCGCAACACTGGATACCACCGTAAGAAATATAAATCTGGGGAACAATAAAGAAATACTGTTATCAGATACGGTAGGGTTTATCCACAAGCTGCCACACGGATTAGTAAAAGCCTTCCGTTCCACATTAGAAGAAGTGAAAAATGCAGATTTGCTCTTATATATCATTGATTATTCCGATGAGGATTACAAGAGGCAGATAAAGGTAACCGAAGAGACTCTTCAGGAAATAGGAGCCACCAACATTCCGGTTATCTATGTTTTTAATAAGGCTGATTTATGTCAGATGGAGGAACTGCCTAAAGTTGTTTCAGATAATAAAATATATCTTTCTGCTAAGAGCGGTGCGGGAATCTTAGAATTGACTGATATGATTATGAAAGCGGTTTTTGCTGATTATGTAGAAGCCAAATTCCTCATTCCTTATCAGGAGGGGCAGATTGTATCTTATTTTATGGAAGAAGCAGAAGTAATAGAGCAGGAATATATGGAGGAAGGGATTCGGCTTTTCGTAAACTGTCATAAGGCAGACGTAGGAAAATACAAAAAATACGCAGTAGAGTAAACGATTTACTGATTGATATTGACAAAATTAAGGTTTTTGCATATTCTGGTGTAAGAAGAGTTATTAACTTTGTCTGAATATGATAAAGGCTTTGAGCAAAAAGAGTAAGTTATCTGACGGTGCCAGAGAGGGAATGCCAGTGGCTGGAAGCAATCCCGATACGATGATAACCCAAGTGCGTTTGTGAGCTGATTTGGAGAACGATATGATGATTTAGTATCCAGGTACGTATAAAGCACGTTACGCTACACAAGGGAAAGATATTTTTTATTATCTTTAATTTAGAGTGGAACCGCGGATAACTTCGTCTCTTATTTTCTATATGATAGGAGGACGAAGTTTTTTAGTGGAGGAATCACATGGGATTTATTAAAAGAGTGCAGGAAGAAATCGCAATAATCAGGCAGCGGGACCCCGCCATTCATTCTGCCATGGAGGTTTTTTTATATCCAAGCTTTAAGGCGATGCTTCATTATAGGCTGTCGCATAAGCTCTATTTAAAAAAACATTATTTTCTGGCTCGCTGGGTATCCCAGCGGGGAGTAAGAAAAACAGGAATAGAAATACACCCCGGCGCACAGATCGGAAAAGGATTTTTCATTGATCATGGAAATGGTGTTATAATAGGGGAAACAGCAGTAATAGGTGATAACGTGACCTTATATCAGGGGGTGACTCTTGGAGGTACCGGAAAGGAACAAGGTAAGCGACATCCTACCATCGGAGACAATGTGATGATAAGTGCCGGCGCAAAAGTGTTAGGTTCGTTTAAAATTGGGGATAATTCTAAAATAGGAGCCGGAAGTGTGGTTTTAGAAGAGGTGCCGCCTAATTCAACGGTCGTGGGAGTCCCGGGACGTGTGGTAAAGAGGGATAATATATTACTGCCTCAGGAAGACATGGATCAGGTGAATCTGCCGGATCCGGTGAAAGAGGATATCTCCAGCCTGCAGCGTTCTAACAGTGAGTTGACAAATCGATTATTAGAGCTGGAAAAAACAGTAAGAAAATTGAAACATGAAAATAAAAAAACGAAAGGTTAATTGCAATGAAAATTTATAATACATTATCCAAGGAAAAAGAAGAGTTTATACCCGTGGAACCGGGAAAAGTAAAGATGTATGTCTGTGGGCCTACGGTCTATAATTTGATCCATATAGGAAACGCAAGACCTATGATAGTGTTTGATACTGTCAGACGCTATATGGAACATAAAGGCTATGAAGTGAATTATGTTTCTAATTTTACAGACGTAGATGATAAAATCATAAAAAAAGCAATTGAAGAAGGGGTAGACGCTTCTGTTATTTCTGAAAGATACATCGAAGAATGTAAAAAGGACATGGCAGCGATGAATGTAAAACCGGCAACGGCTCATCCGCTTGCAACGGATGAAATCTGCGGCATGTTAGAGATGATTGAAGACTTAATAGAAAAAGGCTATGCCTATAAGTCTGAGGATGGAACCGTATATTTCAGAACCCGTAGATTTGAAGAGTACGGAAAGCTGTCCCACAAGAATCTGGATGATTTACAGGGCGGCAATCGTTCTTTACAAGTATCCGGTGAAGACCAAAAAGAAGATTCTTTGGATTTTGTATTATGGAAGCCTAAAAAAGATGGTGAACCTTACTGGGAGTCACCTTGGAGTGATGGACGTCCTGGATGGCATATAGAATGTTCCGTTATGAGTAAAAAATATCTAGGAGACGAAATTGATATCCATGCAGGAGGAGAAGACCTTGTCTTCCCACATCATGAGAATGAAATTGCTCAGTCTGAAGCTGCCAACGGTAAAACGTTTGCAAAGTACTGGATGCACAATGCATTTTTAAATATTGATAATAGAAAGATGTCCAAATCATCCGGCAATTTCTTTACTGTACGGGATATCAGCGAGAAATATGATTTGCAGGTGCTGCGCTTCTTTATGCTGTCAGCTCATTACAGGAGCCCTCTCAATTTCAATGAAGAGCTAATGGAGGCAGCAAAAAGCGGATATGAAAGAATTGTAACCAGTGTAAGTAACTTAAATTATCTAATGGAAAATGCATCTTCTGATCAAACTGCATTGACGGATGAAGAAAAATCGCTGTTAAATGAAGCAAAAAACTATGTTGCAAGATTCAATGAAGCTATGGATGATGACTTCAATACCGCGGATGCAATTTCTGTTATTTTTGAACTTGTAAAGTTTGCAAACACTCATGCGGATGCATCAAAATCAATAGATTTTATTACAGAACTAAAGAAGGAAATTATTGAATTATCTGAAATCTGTGGTCTTATTGTTGAGAAAAAAGAAGAACTTTTGGACTCAGATATTGAAAAGCTGATTGAGGACAGACAGACGGCGAGAAAAGAAAAGAATTTTGCAAGAGCGGATGAAATCCGTAAGGAATTATTGGATAAGGGTATTGTTTTGGAAGATACTCGTGAAGGTGTTAAATGGAAAAGAGCATAAGCTTACTGAAACAACTGCAACAGGAATTCAAATGCAAAGAGGTGGATATTAGGGAATATTCGCCTCTTACGCTTGCATATATTGGTGATGGAATTTATGATCTGATGATACGTACGATTGTGGTGGAAAGAGGAAACCGCTCTGCCAATCAATTACATAAAACAGCAGTCAAATATGTGAATGCCGGCTTACAATCGGCTATGATTGAAGCTTTAATGGACAACCTCACCGATGAAGAAATCACAGTATATAAGCGCGGCAGGAATGCTAAGTCTTATACAAAGGCTAAGAACGCATCCCGGAGTGATTACCGGAAGGCAACAGGTCTGGAGGCTTTGTTTGGTTATCTTTATTTGCAGGATAGGACAGACAGAATTATTGAATTGATCAAGCAGGGACTGGAGAAATTAGGGGTAGAATTATAGTGATTATGAATTTTTACTTAATATTGTTTTAAGTTTTATATAAAAGCAGATGTTAACGAATCCAAAGTTATATAATAATACTATATAAATTTTGTTGCATATTTGAGCCTGCATCACAAATATTGCAGGTTTTGGAAAGACATGGGTATGAAAATGAGATATGAAGAATTTACAATAGAAGGAAGAAATGCAGTAATTGAAGCATTCCGTTCAGGAAAACCTATAGATAAAATATTTGTACTGGATGGCTGTCAGGATGGACCGATCACAACAATAAAGAGAGAGGCCAAGAAACAGGATGCCATCATAAAGTATGTAACTAAAGACAGGCTGGATCAAATGTCCGAGACAGGAAAACATCAGGGTGTCATTGCCTATGCAGCAGCCTATGAATATGCAGAGGTAGATGATATTCTAAAAGCAGCTGAAAAGAAGGGCGAGCCTCCTTTTATCTTATTGCTGGATAATATAGAAGATCCACATAACTTAGGAGCTATTATCAGAACAGCCAATCAAGCAGGTGTTCATGGGGTTATTATTCCTAAGAACCGTGCGGTGGGATTGACAGCAACGGTAGCACGTACCTCCGCAGGTGCACTGAATTACACACCGGTAGCAAAAGTAACAAATCTTTCGAAAACAATAGAAGAATTAAAAAAGCAAGGATTATGGTTTGTCTGTGCAGATATGGGTGGAACGAGCATGTACCAGCTTGATTTAAAAGGTCCTATTGGTCTTGTGATTGGAAGTGAGGGAGAGGGCGTAGGAAGATTGGTAAAAGAAAAATGTGATTTTGTGGCATCCATACCGATGAAAGGAGATATTGATTCTCTGAATGCATCTGTGGCAGCAGGTGTTCTTGCCTATGAAATAGTCAGACAACGTATGATGTAATAGTATTGAGCTGCTGCTCAAGGTCACCAGACTTTCGCAGAATGGAGATTATAATGAAAAAGGAATCAAATATCATTCAAAAAGTTTTATTATTTATTATAGCAATACTGGCGGTAATTCTCGTTGCTGTTATGATACGCAAGGGATATACCATGTATCAGGATGGCATAAAGCAAGAGGAGCTTGAGGTTCGTAATCAGGAAATTCAGTCTGAAATTGAAGATTTTCAGATGCAGATTAAGGAACTTTCGGGAGACAGTGTAGCACTCGAAAAGTTTCTGGATGAGCAAATATATGATACGACCAATGAAGAAGTACAAGACACTTCAGAAATGCAGGATATTTCCGAAAAATTAAAAATACCTACAAGGCAGCCGGAAGCAGAAGAGGTTATGTCTGAATCTGTAGTTACAGAGGATGAGGTATCAGTTACATCCAATGAACAAGAGACTCCGATAGGCCCCATTGCTATTCCTGAACAAGCCCAACCTCAAGAGGAAGAGGAGAGTGTATCTGTAAATGATGCATTGATTGTAAATGAAGTGGTTGAGCCTGTATTAGAAAAGCCTATAGAACCAGTATCCGGAAATACAGCGGAGGCAGAAACAACGGTATCAAGCAATGCAGCAAGTTGGGATCCCTTTGAAGATACGATTTCGGGAAATGCAGTGGTAGAAGGAGAAATAATTCCTTTTCAGAAGACACGTTCCTCTTATATTGATACGATGTATATCAATGGAGAAGATAGAGCGCGGATTTCCAGTAATATTATTGATTTTTCAAATATTAAGATAGCATGCCTTGGGGATAGTATTACCGCCGGCAGTAATATGAATAGCTTAACGAATTATGAGCAGTATTCCTATCCATCGGCTCTTAAGAATATTTTAAATTTAGAAGAAGTCTATAATCTAGGTATCGGCGGTTCATCCCTCGGGCGTTACTGGGATCAAGCATTTGTGGACAGATACAAGGAAATTCCGGAAGATTCTGATATTATTCTGGTCATGGGCGGAACCAATGATGGTTTTGCAGCTTCTATTGATGAGCTGGGAAGTATGAATGAACGGAAGCCAAGAACCTTTTACGGAGATGTGGATGAACTGATGAAGGGGCTGAAGGCAAATTACCCCGAAGCAAAAATTATCTTTGCTACGCCGCTTCCTAATGTTTTACAAGATTATTTAATGAATCAAAGAGATTATCTGCTTCCTCAAAGCGTGTATGCGGATGCAATTAAAGAACTGGCATCGGAATATAATATTCAAGTCATAGATTTATATAATTCTAATTTGCTGAATACTCATGATGCAAGGATAATCTCAACCTTTATGCCGGACGGTGTTCATGGAAATCCTGCCGGATATCAGATATTGGCGGAGCATTTTGCAAGTGAGATAATCAAGAGTGTGGAACAAGAAGGGTTGGATAATGATACTATAAGCGGTAATTTCTCAATAAACCAATCAGTAAGCGGAAACGGAGCAATAGATAACTCCATCAGCGGCAATTCGGTCATAGATAATACCGTCAGTAATAATTCGATACCAGTGAACGAAAATGCAAACAAAAAAGCGAAGGAAGAAGAAATATTAACCGAAGAAGAAAAACGAAAAATAGAAGAAACTAATAAAAAAATTGCAGATGATGCTACAATCATTGCCCCGAAACCGGTAGAGGAACCGAAAGAAGGCAAAAGTAAGAGTAACGCAGGGAAAGAGTCAGAGCCGGAAGAGCCTCAGATTAATTACGAGTATCAGGGGGAAGCCATTGTAATACAATAGTCGATACCATAATAACAGGAGAAAGAGATGCAGGATTCTTATGAACAGCATAGTGACGAAGAATTAATCTTACGTCTTCGTGATGGAGAAGAGCAGATTACAGATTATATTATGGATAAGTATAAGAATCTGGTAAAAAGCAAAGCAAAGTCGATGTATATTCTTGGAGCAGATAATGATGATTTGATTCAGGAAGGAATGATAGGCTTATTTAAAGCTGTCCGTGATTATGACAGCGGCAGGGATGCAAGCTTTTTTACCTTTGCTGATTTATGCATTTCCAGGCAAATCTATACAGCGGTGCAGGCCTCCGGCAGACAGAAGCATGCTCCTCTTAATACGTATATATCTCTTTATAGCAATTTTACATCTCAAGGTGAGCAGGGAGGAGAGGAAGCAGAACTTTTGAATATTCTCTCGTCCAAGGCAGAGCTTAGCCCGGAAGAGTTGGTGATTGATAAAGAAAATGTGGAAAATCTGGAGAAAACTATAGAAAGAGAGCTGAGCTCTTTTGAAAAGCAAGTGATGGATTTGTATTTGACAGGAATGAGCTATGTACAGATTGCTAAAGTTCTCGGAAGAGACGAGAAATCCACAGATAATGCATTGCAAAGAATAAAAGGCAAATTAAGAAAAGCAATCAAAAGAACCGTGTAAATGAAAGGGGAAGCAGTAGAATATAGAAACCACAGGTACGCACAAAAGGAAGTCTGTCTATGACAAGTTATTTATTTGGGAACTAACTATATCCGTTAACCGTTAACTGATGTAATAAGTAAGAGTATGTTTAATGATAATCAGGGTATATTTTAAGGGTATATTTTAAGGTTTTTTCGCGTTGACAAAGCTATTTTTAGATGATACAATAGCATTCGGTAATTGCTGTCTTGGCTCAGTCGGTAGAGCGTCGCCTTGGTAAGGCGGAGGTCGGGGGTTCAAGTCCCCTAGACAGCTGTAAAATAAAGGCTTTCAAGAGATTTCATCTTTTGGAAGTCTTTATTTCCGTTTCTCCTATCAAAAGGTTTTTAATGTGTTAACCAATATATTGAACCATCTTTTGTTCTCTCCATAAAACCATACATAATCAAATATCTTCTAATTGCAATATAATCGTCGTAAATAGGCTTTAATATTTGATTAACTTCCTTTTCAGTATACTTTTTACCTAATTCAAATTGTTCTGCGATTTTTATTAAAATGACAACCTTTTTCTTTTCTTTTGGAGAAAAGATTTTTAATTTTAGTGGCTTGAAACTCTCGAAGGATGTTTCTAAAATATGCTTTTTTTCTTGCTCCGTAATCACATAACGGTCATCATAATATATAGCATGATTATGAATTGGAATAATAGCTTCTTCATTCTTTGTCTTATCTTCAAACACACGCTCAAATACAGCTAAATATAATTTGGCCTGCTTTGCCTTTTCGCGGAATGTAAACTTTTGATGTCGTACAGTAGAGTGAGATATACCGAGCTTTTTTGCGATTTCACTATCAGACATATCCGAATAAAAAAGCAATAGCAATTCCTTTTGATTATCGGTTAGTGTATTATATTTTGTGTCTGAATGAAGTAACTGCTCCACATTTCCACCATGTTCAACTTCTATATGTTTAGCGGCGGCATGTTCAGGGACATATAAATTTCCGCCAATAGAAAAAACTTGCCCCTCATGAAACGCCTTATCGCAATAATTACATACATAGGCATTTGCTTCTTTGTCGAGCCGATACCCCTTTTTGATTTCTTCTAATGTAAGCCTACCATAGTCCATTTTTAGTAATCTCCCTTTATTTTTATTATAAACATATTATATATTTGTTTATAATATATGTAAACATTCTTATTTGGAAAATAAGAGTGTAGATACCTTGTTCGCTTTATCGTTTATTGTGGTGGCAATTCCATAAGTATAATAAAGCAGATTTGGCAGCCTCTATGAGGCATAATCATTTCAAACGAATATTTTTTTCTCATTCCAAATATAATACCCCAGCCTGATCAGAAGTCCGCCAATCCAGCCAATAGGCGCAGCAATCCATATACCTGTAATTCCGATTGTCTTTGAAAGAAAATATGCAGCTGGCACTTGCAAACAACAGAACGTCACAATCGTTGAAATCATGGATATGGATGCTTTTCCTTTACCTAACAAGATACCGTTTAAAAGCTGCATAAATGAAAAAATAATATAGAATCCGCTGGTGATATACAAATAGTTTTCTCCATATTTAATAGTCTCTTGACTGTCACAGAATATACCGATAAGATTTTTTGCAAATAGGAACACAATAACTGAAATAAGTATAGAAATAATTGTCATAATCAAAATTGAAGTTTTTATACCTTTTTTAATTCTGTCAGGCTTTCTGGCACCTTCGTTTTGAGCTATGAAAGATGACATTGCTTTTCCCATATTAACTGCAGGCATTGTTGCAAATCCATCAATTTTTGAAGCGGCTGTATATGCTGAAATATAAACTGAACCAAATCCGTTGATTAGTATTTGTAGAACGGAGCTTCCCAAACTTATGAACAATTGTTGCAACATTGTAGGTATTCCTATTTTCAAACCCTTTTTTAAGATATAATAATCAAATTTAAGATGTATCAGCCTAACTTTAAAGCAAAAATTTTTTTTATTTATATAAACTATCAGTATTATCATTACAAATATCTGAGAGATTACTGTAGCAATTGCTGCGCCTGCAACTCCAAAGTGCATATATTTTACAAAAAGAATATCCAGTACTATGTTCAGTAATGATGATACGACTAGAAAAATTAAAGGTGATACCGAGTCTCCAATACTTCTCAAAAAGTTTGTCAGCGCATTATAAAGGAATGAAGCAACAACACCAACAAAAGTAATTTTAAAGTATGAATTTGCTTGAAGGAATATCTTGTCGGGAACATTAAATACTTTTAGGATAAACTCGCTTCCTAACAAACCTACGGCAGTGACTGTAATGCTTAATAATAGCGATAGTAGAATTCCTGTATCAACGGCTTTTTGTATATCATTAATGTTACCCTCACCAAACAGCTTTGATATAACAATTCCTATGCCTAAGGTTATGCCCATTGCTGCTGAGAGAATAATATTGTTGATACCCATACTTGCGCCTACCGCAGCTAAGGCATCTTCACCTAAAATTCGACCTACAACAATGCTATCAGTAATACCATATATTTGTTGAATAATGTTTCCGAGTAAAATGGGCAAGGTGAATAGCAGCAGTGCTTTTGCCAGATTTCCTTGTGTTAAGTCATCTTTTACCTTCATATGAACCTCCTATTGAGCTAAGTTTTAAATTATGATATGATTATATCACTTGAGAGTGACTCTCAGTAAATAGCGAAGTTTGGGGGAACTGTAAAATGTACACGATGAAACAAGTGGCGGATAAAATGAATATTTCTGTTCATACACTTAGATTTTATGCGAACCAAGGACTTTTTCCGAATATAGTCAGAGATAAAAATGGTGTACGTTTATTTAGTGAAGGTGATCTCGACTGGGTTCACATAGTGAAATGTCTTCGTGAAACAGGAATGCCAATTAACGAAGTACGGCATTATGTTGATTTATATATTTTAGACGACTTAGGAACAGCGAAAGAACGCTATGAAATGATTTTAGCTCAAAAGGAAAAAGCACAACAGGAAATAAAGATGATGCTTGAACGTATTGAGCATTTAGATCGCAAAGCTAAATGGTATGAGGCACATATTAATGCTGATAAATAGTGAAAATAAAAATGCCTACCCTTGTACATGACTGTGCTAGGTAAGCATTATTTTAACCAGAGGCTAATCTAATCTTGCAAAGCATCAATCCTCTGTCGGATAAAAAATAAAAGCTCCTTTTGCTCTTTTTCCGATACCCACTCAGAAAGCTTTGCTGCTGCAATAACTAGCTCCCATTCCCTAATCTGTTCGATATCTTCCTTTGTTATTTTCAAATATTGCTTTATATATTCTCTAAGAATTCTCTTTTGGAATATCTTGGCTAGATAATTTATGATAGCAGGTACTCTGGGAATTTGACTAAATTGCAGCAATATAATAGTACGGGCTACGTCTGATAATTTGTCTCCTTTGCAGGCTGTCATCCAATCAATGATGCTGTAATGATTATCATTGAGCATGATGTTATCAGGATGAAAATCAAAATGGCACAATGTATCTCCATCCGGTAGGCTATCCAAATAATCGAAGAGACATTGCTTTTCGCTTTCTGTCAGCACCTTTACACTGCTTATATCTCCATGAAGCTTTTCTTTCACTGTCAGAATATTATCACTAACCGGTTTCTGTATACTGACATGATACTTAGCTAGGTTCTTAGCGTAATGACCTGAATGCCAAGGTTTAGAGAACATTTTTTTAAGCATTGTTTCTCCGGTAAGCTTTTTATATATTGCCCCGATTCTTCCCTCAACATATCTGATTTCTACAGGCTCTGGGACATTATCAATTAATTCATACGCAATTTTTGTTTGACTGAATTCACGACGGCATAGTATCTCTGACATTCCGTCCCGGTAAAGCTTCAATATGTAATTATCCCCAGCTTCATATATCTCCGATGTATTGCCCTGTCCGATCATTTTACCGATATCTTGAATGATAATCACCTCCATACATATGCACATTCACATAAATATAATATATTATTATAGACGTTTTACGCTATAGAGTCTATTCTATTCCATCTTTAAAGTCAATATGGCTGCTATGTGAACAAAGAAAAATTGAAGGTGTAATAAGGGAAGGTCGTTCTTATAGAATACCATCCAAGGTAATTAAAGATATACTCATCAGCCATTCTGTACTGAAACCAGTTTTGTATAGCATCTGAGTGTAAACACTCCATCATGGGCTTCACCGAACGAATAATTTGACATTTCAAATCCGTCAGATATTTTTACAAGTCCGGCCTGCAGAAGCATTTGTGAGAGCTCTGCGTGTTCCTCTTCCGCACAGATTAATGCTGCTGTCTGCAAGTAACTTTTATAAGGGCGGAGATTTATTATCTTGTCCCTTTTTAAAGGCTTAACCCAAATATTCCGGTACATAATTGAAGATTCAAGTTTACTGTCCGGTTGCCCTGTAATGCTGCAATTTTTATCTCGGTAAAGGCGAATATTAGAGTTTTTGTTTTCAATATGACGATGATAATTTTGAAGTGTCACTTCTGCCTGAATAAAAATGTTGGCTGCCTCACCGGATACAAGAGGATTTTCTTGACAGGCTTTTTCAAATATAGGTAAAAATTCCTCACAAAAATGATACACATCCTGCATATCATCAGTATCCAAATAAATACCTTGGCAGGAACTGCAAAAAAGCTGGTTAGTTAAGCATATGTGAGATGCTAATTTTTCAAGGGCATCTTTTTTTGTGCCATCTTTAGTTATATAGGCAAACGAAATTTTATGTCCCCATTCAATAATTTTTGTGTTTGGATCAACTAGTTTTCGAACCGCACTAACAGCCTCATCACCACCCCATACAATGACAGCATCCGCCACGGTAGCAAGCTTCCTCATTGCATGAATATCTTTTGATGAATAATCAAAAACATAAACATATTCACTGAGTGATGGCTCAATTTTAAAAAGCTCTTCCAGCAGCGAAACCGTAATGCCGCCTTCTTCTTTCGGGAGTTTGACAATATTAATATTTCCGGTCAGCAACCCATCCAACAGACTGATAAATGGCAACCCGTCAACATTCCCCGCTGTGATATGAAAAAGAACGCCAAGCGGAGCTATTGTCTGCACTGCTATGGCTCCACTGTGCAAATATGTTAATGTTCTCGGCTTATCATAATTTACGCCGAGTTCAATTCTCATTCTTTCTCTTATTGCCTCACCGCTCAACATTTGGCCAATCTGCTTCATATACATTTCTGCAAGCATCGGACTGATTCCAAGTTCCGGCAATCTTTTAAAAACATCAAGATATTCGATGTTTTTGACAATCGAATCACAGGCGTTTATTACTAAATTGACATCGAGCGGCGGTTTTCGCAATGTGTCTAGGAGCATTTCATCAATGCACTCCAGTGCGGCATTACATTCGTCATCGCTTATAATTTTTCCATTAACAAAGTTCATGACTTCCCCTCCGCTCTATTAAATAATATTTAAAAATTCTGATGCAGCCTGTGTACATGTCTTAATACTATCCAAACCCACACGACCAACCAGTTCAAAATAGGGTGTTCCAATTCCGCAACCGCATTCATCCCCACTCTTCATAAAGGCAATATCATCGGTTAATATACTTCCATATGGTGCACTAGAAAGCAGAGGTGTTATTAAATTAAGCAGGCCGGGCGTGCCGTATGGTACAGGCTCCAGCGTTCTCACATCCCGGATAATCACACGACTATAAATCGGAACATGAAAATGTTTGTTATCGCAGGATACATAATTAATAGGATGTTCAGCGGTGCTGAAATGATCTTTGAAGTTTTGCTGCTGAATGCAAAGCGTCTCATTTGCCATACGGAACAACTCGTCTTTAGAAATCTCATCTGTAAAAAGTGCTTTCCAGCCGCCTCCAATTAATATCTTCGAATTATTATGCAGTTTAAATTTTATGTTCCTTTCATTCAGTTCATCAAGAAACCTTTTAAAATATGCCGGAAATCCAATAATTCTAACCGGGTATTTCTGCTTACCAAACTTTGTAATAGCCGTTATGAGCCCCTCCGTATTTAATTGGTATTCTCCATTTTGAAAGGTTAATGCATACGCCACCTCTTTTGCCGGTGCAAAAAATGTGATTGCCTTTAATGCTTTTGCCATTGCTGTTTGATTAGATTTATCCGGCTGATATCCAAGTATTATGTAATTTGTGCGCCGCAGGGATAAGAGCTTGTGAAATCGAAACACCCTCAGCACCATAAAAAGTCCGTAAAGGCCCGAACTAACATCGAACCCGCTAAGTGTTTTCTTGCCTCCGGTTCCCGACGATGTGGTTTTGATAAGAAGTTTATGATAAGGCTTGCTGAGCATGGAGTTGTTTTTCAAATATGAGGTCGGCAACGGGGGTATTTTTGATAAATCTTCTATACTGTGTAATGTATTTATATCAAACCCCAAGGTTTTGAGAACATCCCCATATTCAGGACAGCTATGTGCATGAAAAGCAACGTTAGCTTTCATCGCAAATAACTCTTAATACTGATAGTGTATGGAAAAGGACGGTATAATGGCAGAATGAAACAAACGATATCTCTGTGAAAAATTCATTATCACACTAACCTACATGTCGCATCGCGACGCAAACAATCCATGTGAAGAATGCGTCCTTTGCATTCTTCCGCGTGAGATTTAGAAATTCTTAGGTGACGTTCTTTGGCACCTTAGAAGTTCTTCTCACGCTAATCCTCGTATAATTCCCCACTATTTTCCTTGTTCAATGTTCCTTCCAATTCTATCATTAAAAACTTAGTTAATTCATTTACGATGGGGCGATGTTTCACACCTTTAGGAACAATAATAAATTCACCTGCATTTACTTTATATTTCTTTTCCACCGTTTCTAAATAGAAGCTTCCCTCTATGACATAAAACAGTTCATCTGAACATTCGTGAATATGAAAATCTAATGTTCGATTTTCTACTTGAACAACACTTAAAACATGAGAATTTAAAAATCCTATCTTTTTGTAAACATACAATTTTTCTAATCCACATACTTCCTTTAATAAATTTACAGTTTCCATTAATAACCATGCCTTTCCATTGCCTGCAATATTTGTGCCGCAGGCTCAAATTTGCGTGTGAAAAATTAATTTTTCACACTAATAACCATGCCTTTCCATTGCCTGCAATATTTGAATATCTAATAATTTTATGTTAGCATAAAGTTGTTAATCTTAAAAATAGATAGTTTAGATTGAAACAATCTGTTTTAGAGATTATACTGTTAATAGAGGAGGTTGTTTCATGGACTTAAAACACCTGCAAACATTTCTAACTTTAAGTGAAATTAAGAACTTTACGAAAACGGCGGAATATCTTCATTATGCGCAATCTAATGTTACAACGCAAATACAACAACTTGAAGCTGAGCTTAATGTTCGGCTTTTTGAGCGTATCGGAAAAAATGTCTCATTAACATCTGCGGGTTTGGAGCTGATTCCTCATGCTCAAAAAATGCTTAATCTATCAGAAGATATTATAGTTAAGTTCTCTGATCAGAATAGTGGACGTATATCAATAGGAGCATCAGAATCAATATGTATATATCGATTGCCTTCCATTATTAAATCATTTCAAATGGAACACCCAACTGTGGAACTTTATTTAAATGTTTTAGATACATCCGACTTTGCTCCTTTTTTGGCTAATAATACGATAGACATTGCTTTTGCTTTGGATATTCCAATCAGTAATCCCAATATAAGAATTGCATTGCAAATTGATGAGCCTATATGCGCCTTTTCAACACCTGATCATCCCCTTGCTACAAAAGAGAAGGTTACTATTCATGATTTCTCAAATCAGCGTGTTATTTTAACCGGAAAAGAGTGTTGCTATCGTAAAATGTTTGAAAGAGATTTATTAGATGCGGCTGTTGTGCCAAAGATTGTTCTTGAGACCAGCAGCATTCAAGTAATTAAACAGACGGTGCTAAGTGGTCTGGGGATATGTGTTTTGCCACAATTAGCGGTACAAAAAGAATTAGACAATAAGGAATTAGTAAGAATAAATTATGAGACAAATTATAATATTGTGTCACAACTGATTTATCACAAAGATAAATGGATTTCTCAAAATTTAAAAGACTTTATTAATACGGCGAAAAAGCAGATATAGTAAGAGGAGCAGAATCACATATGAAATTATTTCAGATATACAATCCAATAACAGCAACTCCTTTTGCGAGAAATGATAATTACATGGAATTTGAACCTTGTGATGCTTTAAAGCCATACATAAAATGTTTTTGGGGAACAAAAAATCCTGTGAAGCAATTGAAATCAGATATTTCAATCAAAGGAGTTGTAACGCCGGATACTTGCATGGATATTTTGTTTGATGTTGATTTCACGAATAATAAGATAAGCAATAGATTTTGCGGGATTAGCGATCGAACATTTTATACCCATAATTTTAATTATGAAGAAAAGATAATCTTTACATTTGCAATACGTTTTTATGCATGGAGTGTGATACATTTTGCAGAAGAATCCATGCGTGATACCCACAATGTATTTTTAGATGTAGATTATCATTTTTCAAAAATAAAAAGAGAAATAGAACCGTTACTATTTGACGTCGTGGATATGGGTGAATTGATTTCGACTGTGGAAAAGATTTTGATAAGGCATTACCATGCAGAACACGGAAATACTTTAGTCTTAGAAGCGATATCAAAAATACTTATGAGAAAAGGAAATATCAAAATAGAGCAGATTTCAAAAGAACTTCATATCAGTAACAGACAATTACAAAGATTATTTCAGGAATATGTAGGTGTCTCTCCAAAGAATCTAGCATCTATGATGCGATACCAGTATGTGTGGAATGACATCTTGTATTCTCCTCAATTTAATGTATATGATGCGGTATATAAGTATGGTTATTCAGATCAGGCACATTTACTTCGTGAGTTTAAAAAATTTCATTCAATGAATATTTCGGAAGCAAAAAGATATGCTTTAAAAGATGTCGCATTTTTACAAGAGTAATTTAATTAATGTTTGGTAAAATAAATCCGTAACTTTCGAAAATTTAGAGAAAAGGCGGTAAAAAGTTATGATGAGGTTAGATGGATTTGGAATATTTGTAAAAGATATGGCAACAATGATTCAGTTTTACAAAGATGTGTTGGGTTTTGAGATTAAAGAAGATATGAATACTTCTAATGTTTATCTGGTAAAGGATGGTACACTATTTTTATTATATGGCAGAAAGGATTTTGAAAAAATGACGAGTCATAAGTTTGATTATGCTGACAGGATAAACGGTCATTACGAAATAGCTCTTAGTGTAGAAAATTATGCGGAAGTAGATAAAACATTTGATGAGGTTGTGGCTAAAGGAGCAACTTCGGTCATGCAGCCAACAACGACCGAATGGGGACAAAGAACGTGCTATGTTGCTGATCCGGAAGGCAATTTAATAGAAATAGGATCATTTAGCAAAGTGTAATTCTGTAGAATACTAACAAAGAAAGAAGAGAGTATGATATGAAAAAGGTATCTTTGAAGGACTTGTCCTTATGAATGCATAGAAATGCAAGACAAATAGATATTGCCAGATGGAACTATCATTTTGAAAATGGAGATAAAAACCATGTTGTAGAGACCTTGATGTTATACCAAAATCCAGATGGTGGTTTTGGAAATGCTCTCGATGCTGATAACTGGAATCCTAATTCATTACCATATGCAACGTTGTATGCTCTTGATATACTGAAAGAAATAGAGTTTTTTGACTTAGGACATCCAATTTACAAAGGGATCTGCAAATATTTGGATGTAGAGTCAAATTTCCCGAATGGATGGACGTTTACTGTTAAGTCGAATCAGGATTATCCTCATGCAAATTATTATAATTTTGATGAAGATTACAATAAAGCTGAAAGCATAGGAATTTTCTTAGGTTTTAGCTCTTTTATTATAGAGCATTATAAGGAGTCTGCCATTTTCCAGAGTATTATAGATTCCCTTGACGATTATATTGGTTTGATATATCAAGATAATCTTGGAGATATGGGGCCAACGGGATATATTGCGTTGGTGAACGCCATGAAAAAAGAAAAATTATCCGGATACGATTATAATAAGCTTGAAAAGAGATTAAAAGAGTTAGTATATAATTCCATACAGAGAAATTCAGAACAATGGCAGTATTATGGATATAGACCATCTGACTATATTAAGTCAAAAGATAGTATCTTTTATTTAGACAACGAGGATATCGTTGCTGTTGAACTGGATTATTTGGTGGAGTCATTACCAGACAATGATGTCTGGCCAATTTCCTGGTCATGGTTTGACAATAATGAAATATATCCTGTAGAGTCAGGGATTAGTAGAATATGGTGTAAGGCCAATAAAGCAATTGAGAGGAGTCTGTTTCTAAGGAATTTTGAAAGAATTGAGTAAACCCATTCATAACCCCGTTATTTTGATATAAAACTATTTACTGGATAAAATAAATATACTATAGTTATTATATTGTGTTTTATAAATTACGGGAAAGGAATATTATTTCAGTGAAAAAATATAACATGTTGACAGATTCTCCGGGAAAGTCATTATTTTTCTTTGCTTTTCCTATGATACTTGGAAATCTGTTTCAGCAATTTTATAATATGGCAGACTCCATCATCGTCGGTCAATTTGTAGGAGAAGAAGCCCTGGCTGCAGTAGGTGCTTCTTATTCTTTGACCACTGTTTTTATTATGCTGGCCATAGGCGGAGGGATTGGTGCGTCTGTTATTACGTCCCAATTTCTGGGAGCGAAATTTTATGATAAAATGAGGACTTCTGTATTTACGGCACTGATTAGCTTCGCTGCCGTCAGTATTGCTCTTGGAATTTTTGGATTTGCAATGGGCGAGAAGATACTGCTGGCTTTACGGACGCCGGATAATATAATGAGTGATGCGGTGCTGTATCTTCGCATTTACTTTATAGGTCTTCCTTTCTTATTTATGTACAATATATTATCATCCATATTTAATGCTCTTGGCAATTCTAAAACTCCTCTTTATCTTCTTATTTTTTCTTCTGTTTTAAATGTTGTTTTGGATCTGTTTATGGTGATTGTATTACACATGGGAGTTGCGGGTGTTGCCATTGCTACCGTAATGGCACAGGGTATTTCAGCGGTAATATCTTTTATGATTCTGATGAAGAATTTAAGGCAGTATCGTACGGCTAAGCAAATAGAAAAGAGAACTGTTATATATAGCTGGTCTATGCTTGGAAATATGATAAGAATTGCAATTCCTTCTATGATACAGCAATCCATCGTATCCATTGGAATGCTGCTGGTACAGTCAGTGGTTAATGGCTTTGGGTCTTCGGTTCTGGCAGGGTTCACATCGGGCATACGCATTGAATCCTTCTGTATTGTACCTATGATTGCAACCGGCAACGCGGTTTCTACTTACACAGCGCAGAACCTAGGGGCCGGACAAGCAGATAGGGTAAAGAAGGGCTATCGCTCTGCATATGGTCTTGTTTTTTGTTTCTCAATTATAATATTTTTATTTTTAAGTTTATTCCATGGAAGTATGATTTCTGCATTTATAGATGTAGAAAGTGGGGCGGAAGCATTTGCTACCGGAAATGCATATTTGGTTTTCATACGATTTTTCTTTGTGTTTATCGGAATGAAAGCAATCACCGATGGAGTGCTTAGAGGAGCGGGAGATGTGTTTGTATTTACACTGGCTAATTTAATCAATCTTGGAATCCGCGTGTTTGTATCCTTTTACTTTGCTCCGATATGGGGAGTGGAGGCCGTATGGTATGCAGTTCCTATGGGATGGATTGCCAATTATATCATATCATTTACATGGTTTCTAACCGGTAATTGGAGCAGGAAACAGATTATTAAGTGAAATACTATTGATATAAGTATACAAGTAGTAGTAGAATGATAGAAATGAGGAAAGGCATGGGTTATCATATGGAGAAAGCTAAGATTCATGAGAGTGCTTTTATTGCTGAAGGAGCCGTCGTATTAGGAAATATAACAGTAGGTGAAGAGAGTAGTATTTGGTATCATACGACGGTAAGGGCTGAGGGAGAAAGCATTACGATAGGCAAAAGGAGTAACATACAAGATAATGCTGTTGTACATGTGGATGCAGGATTCCCTGTTCATATCGGTGATAATGTAACGATTGGGCATGGAGCCATTATACATGGAAGTATCATTGAAGATAATACCTTGATTGGTATGGGTGCTATTATATTAAACGGAGCCAGGGTTGGAAGGAATTGTATCATTGGAGCCGGCGCACTGGTGACACAGAATGTGATGATTCCGGATAATTCCCTGGTTGTAGGTAATCCGGGAAAAATTATGCGCAAGGTAACGGAAGAAGAGAAACAATCCAATATACATAATGCGAGTGTCTATGTGGAAGAAAGTAAAAATAATCAATAAGGAGAGGTAAGATGGATATTTTTGAAAAAGTGGGAGAGACGATTACGTCCAAAGGCAAGGAAGTAGCAGATAAGGCTAAGGATTTGGCTGATATTGCTAATTTAAGAGGTCAGATAAGTGCCTGTGAAGATGTGATAAAAAAGAACTATATGGAAATAGGGAAGCTTTATTATGAGCAGTTTAAAGAAGCTGAGTACAATGAGTTCGTAGAACAATGCACAGCCATTGAAAATGCAAAGATTGGTGTAAAAGCATTAGAAGCAAAAATCAGTGATATCAAAGGTGTATAGAACGATTCTTTATATTATATACGGCATCTTACATTTATTAAGTGTAAGATGCCGTTTTTAGTGTATAGAATATTTATAATCTATCAATCCTTATTCAGCCGGTGGCGCAGCCTGCTGAGCAGCAGCCTGAGCTTCGGCAGCCTGTTGTGCGGCTGCGGCCTCGGCAGCTTGCTGAGCGGCAATGTTACGCTGTTCCATCTCAGCTCGCTGCTGCTGAATAATCGCCTCAACATTGGGTGCTGCAAAGAACTCAGCATTATGAGGACAGGTATTGGTCTGGTTTGGTGTTACAGGAACTTCTGATATTGAGCCATCCTCGTTAACGACTTCCGTTAGCACGGTATTGCCATTCTGTAATGAAATATCTTCGATCGGTGTAAGCTCTATCACACCATCTACTCTAAATGGACAGAACTCACAAGCAGGCAGACCACTATACTGACAAATAGGCCCCGCGAAATGAACATCACAGGTTTCTGTAGGAGTTGCGCCATCTTCAAAGTATTCAACGGCTAAAGTACCATCACATAATCCCGGTATTGGCAATTTGCCTGACCTGGTGCATATAGTTGCTGATACAATACCTCCAGGAACTGCAAATGCTTCATTCGGTAGATCTGCATGAATCTGTGACATTACGGTACGCCATAATTTTTTAGCCAGGTTTTTCTCATCGCCGGATAATTTTACATTATTATCAAATCCCGCCCAAGTAGTAGCTGTATAGTAGGGGGTATATCCGGCAAACCATACATCATTATAATCAGAAGTAGTACCTGTTTTACCGGCTATCGGCATTCCGCCAAAGTTAACAGAACCACCTGTTCCTTTTGTGACAACATCAGTCATAGCACTTGTTAATAAATACGCGGTCGATGCTTTGATAACCTGTTTGCTCTCAGGCTGGGTATTGTCAAGAATCACATTGCCGTCATGATCTATCACTTTAGTATAGAGTTTAGGTTTGATATAAGTACCCTGGTTAGCTATTGTTGCATAGGCAGCATTAAGCTCTTCGTTGGTAACACCCTTTGTTATGCCGCCAAGAGCAAGTGACTGTACAATATCGGATTTATACTCACCATTCATCAACTCGTTTTCTACTAAAGTAGTAAAACCGAAATTCAATAAATAATCATAACCAAGTCTGGGAGTAATTTGAGTCAATGTTTTTACAGCAACAATATTTAATGATTCTTGTATTCCCAGTCTTAAAGAACAAAGACCTTTATAAGCTTCGCCATACCAGTTTCTTACCGGTGTACCGTTAGCATAATTAAAAGGTGCATCATTCTGCACAGTGGCAAGAGTCATTCCGGCACTGTCCAGTGCAGGAGCATAGGTGGACACAATCTTAAAGGTAGATCCCGGCTGTCTTACCGTATTGGTTGCACGATTGAGAGTACGGCTGCCCTCTTTAGCACCCCTGCCGCCAATCATGGCAACAATACAGCCTGTGCTTTGATCTTGGACGGTGAGTGATACTTGGGGTTGGGGAGTGAGATTGATTTTCTCTGCAAATACTTCATCCCCCGACTCTAACATCGCATCTTTATAAATTTTAATTGCCTCGTAAGCTTCATCCTGAGAAGAATAGATCAGATTGAACTTACGATCCATTTCCTGAAAATAAATTTTAAACATTTCCGTACTATGGTTTTCCTTATCGCCATTTTTCTTATCAATAGTCAATTCATAATTCAGATACCATTTTGTTTTTTCCGGATAGTTTTCATCATTACTGAACACTTCGTCGCAAATTCCCTGGATTTCAGGATCTTGTGTGGAATAAATCTCTAATCCTCCGGTATAGAGCAGCGTATAAGCCTGGGTTTCATTATAATAACCTGTTGCTACCAAATCTTCTAATACATCGTCTATTAAAGCATCAACAAAATATGTATTGACTGAAGACTCGCCTGTTTCTTTATTCGTGATTTGGATGCGGGAGTAAACATCATCGTCCATGGCAATGTCATATTCTGCCTGGGTGATGTATTCTTGCTCCAACATGTTCTTTAATACTTTTGACCGTCTTTTTGCGTTATCCTCAGGATGACTAATCGGATTAAGGCGAGAAGGGTTCTGAGTAATACTTGCAATAACCGCACATTCCGATAAACTTAGTTCGCTCACAGACTTATTGAAATAACGATGGGAAGCTGCCTGAACACCGAGGGTGTTCTGTCCAAGATTAATAGTATTCATATAATCAAGAAGAATATCATCCTTTGAAGATATTTTTGTAAGTTCAATCGCTAAGTATTGCTCCTGAATCTTACGTGTTACTTTGTCTATAAATGTATCTTCTTTTGTCCAATCAGTAAATACATTATTCTTAAGTAACTGCTGGGTAATCGTACTGGCACCCTCAGAGAAATGTCCTGAAGTGACACCGATGACACCGGCACGGATGATACCTTTAATGTCTATGCCATTATGCTCATAAAAACGTTCGTCTTCAATCGCTACAAAAGCATGCGCTAGATTTTCCGGAACCATATCCATAGTAACCGGAATTCGGTTCGAGTTTTCAGAAATAAGCTTTTCAATCTGTTTACCATCAATATCATATACGAAGGTTGAGAAACCTGTTGGCTTTACACTTAGGCCGCGGATTTCCGGTGCGGTGTCAATTATGCCCCGGAATACTCCGAAACCGGCACTGATTCCTATAATTGCTGCCGCAATGATTGCAATAATAATTACATTAAAAAATGTAAGTGCAAATTTTCTCCCCCACTTCGCAGATTTAGAATGGAGCGCTTTTTGTTTATCCCGCACTCCCTTTTTTCCATAGTTCATGAATGTTGCCTCCTTGAAGTGTGCATATTAAGTATATCTTAATATTAAGCACAACTAATATTTCGATTATAGCAAAGTATAGCATTGAAATAAAGTTTTTTCATAAATAATTAATGATTGTATGTTAAAAAATAACACTTATATCAAGAATTATTCACTATTGGATACACTTTTATTCTGTCTTGTGATAAAATTAAAACGGTGTTTTAACTAATAAATATTTTATTATGATTTAATAAAGGAAATATATGAATAGTAAACAGGTGTTTTTGCCTTATAAAATATTAAAAACCGGGGGAAGCGGGGAAATAATAGAAAAAAAGTCAAGATTTATTGCAACCCTTACTCCCGTGACAAGCGAAGAAGAAGCTGTTGCATTTATAGAAGAAACTAAGAAAAAATACTGGGATGCCAGGCATAATTGCTCAGCGTTAGTCATTGGAGACAGGGCACAAATTACCAGATGCAATGATGATGGTGAACCAAGCGGGACCGCGGGGAAACCAATGCTGGAGGTGCTTCTTGGGGCGGAAATAAGGAATGTGGCAGCAGTGGTTACCAGATATTTCGGCGGAACGCTTCTTGGAACCGGCGGATTGGTTCGTGCATATACACAAGCAGTGCAAGCAGGGCTTGATGCATCTGTGGCAGCAACTATGATATATGGGATAGAACTTAAAGTGACAACGGATTATAATGGTATTGGGAAGATTCAATACATATTGGGGCAAATGGGATTGGGGATTATGGAGTCTGAGTACACGGATATTGTTTGCCTTAAATTACTGATTCCATATGAAACAAAAGAAAAAATCTACAAAGATTTGACAGAAGTAACCTCTGGCAAAGTAAAAATTGAAGAAATAAAAAAATATTATTATATTAGCGATTAGTATATCAATATTTGATAATAGTTGACAAAGTTTGAGATATAATTATACTACATAGTAGTGATAAAATATAAAGGTCAATAAATCTTATTGGCAATGTTGAAAGGTGGTGGTTTTTTATGAAGTCTGGTAGTACAAGTTCTGATATACCTCTCCCTGAGCGGAGCATAAAAATCACATATGGAGGAACATTGCTATGGAGGAAATTAAAGATTTAGACATCATTAAGGAATTACTGGAGACCAAGCAGTATACAAGACTTCGCCAGAGGATGACGGATATCAATATTGCGGATATTGCTCTGATACTGGAGGAGCTTGATGAAGAAGATGAACTTAAGGTTTTTCGTATTCTTCCCAAAGAAATGGCGGCAGATGTATTTTCTTACTTGGAAGTAGAAAGCCAGCAGTACATTATTACGTCTTTGACGGATAAGGAAGCAGCTAATATCATCAATAATCTGATGGCGGATGATGCTACCGATCTCCTGGAAGAGATGCCAGCTAATATGGTTAAAAAATTACTTGCCAATGCAAGTGCAGAGGTAAGGAGAGATATTAATCATTTACTGCGTTATCCTGAAGATTCGGCCGGAAGTATTATGACGGTAGAATATGTGGATCTTAAGGAAAATATGACGGTTGAAGGTGCCATCCAGAGAATCAGACAGGTTGGCGTAGATAGTGAAACAATTAATATATGTTATGTATTGGATTCTAAGAGGATATTGATTGGAACAGTGGCTCTTCGCTATCTTTTAATCAGTGCTCCGGATGCTACTATCGGAGAGATTATGAATGAAAATGTGATTCATCTCAATACATTGATGGATCAGGAGGAAGTTGCGAGACAATTCCAAAAATATGATTTTACCTCTATGCCTGTCGTGGATAATGAAGGCAGACTGGTAGGTATTATAACAGTCGATGACGTTGTGGATATCCTACAGGAAGAAGCAACAGAAGATATTGAGAAGATGGCGGCTATTGTACCAAGTGATAAGCCGTATATGAAAACCAGTGTTTGGGAAACGTGGAAAAAAAGAATACCTTGGCTTTTGCTGCTGATGATTTCTGCAACCTTTACGGGAAGCATTATCACGGCTTTTGAAGATGCTCTTAGTGTGTTCCCTATTTTGACTGCTTTTATTCCCATGCTTATGGATACCGGCGGCAATGCGGGCGGACAGGCAAGTGTTACGATTATCCGTGGTCTGTCATTGAACGAAATTAATTATTCTGATGCTTTTAAGATATTATGGAAAGAGCTGCGGATATCGATTATATGCGGGGTGACATTGGCAGTGGCATATTTTGGAAAGCTTATGGTATTTGACAGAGTAGGAATAGATGTAGCAATGGTTGTTTGCTTTACTTTGATTGCATCGGTAATGATTGCTAAGCTGATTGGATGTATATTGCCTATGTTTGCGAAAAAAGTAGGATTTGACCCGGCAGTTATGGCAAGTCCGTTTATTACAACCATTGTGGATGCGCTTTCACTTATTATTTATTTTGCTATTGCAACAAGAATTTTAGATTTTGGTTAAGCAAGCAGCAGAAAATAGTAATTAAATTATAAGGTCAAGAACAAGTGGAAGATGGGAGGAAAATAGTATGGTATATGAAGTTCCAAAAATTGTAACTATGAATATGGGTATTACTGCAGCAGTTTCCATTCTTCTGCCGATTGTATTACTGATTGTATGGATGCGGAAGACAAAAACTAAAATAGCGCCATTTTTTGTAGGTGCATTTACCTTTATTTTATTTGCTTTGGTTTTAGAGTCTTTGTGTCATCAGTTCTTTCTCATTAAGGACTCGGCGCTTTCCCGCTATATGAATAGTCATACGTGGGCATATGTTCTTTATGCGGCATTGGCAGCGGGTATATTTGAAGAAACAGGAAGACTGATTGCTTTTAAATTCTTTATGGGTAAAACCGATAAGAAAGAAGATGCAGTTACTTATGGAATCGGTCATGGTGGAATTGAGTCTATTCTGCTGGTTGGTTTTACCATGTTAAGCTCCATCATTTTGGTATCCGCATTAAATTCAATGGGTGGTATTGATAACTATGTGGCAATGATTCCGGCAGAGTCTCAGGACTTAGTAAGAACAAGTCTTATGACTTATTACACGACACCGCCTTATATGTACCTGATCGGTGGTATCGAAAGAGTGGCGGCTATTATATTCCACATTTCATTATCAGTGATTATGTTCCTTGCTGTGAAACGCCCCGGAAAGTTATATTTATATCCGGCAGCAATTGCTCTGCATACCTTCCTTGATATTTTTGCAGTACTATATCAGAAAGAAGTAATAACAAGTATGCTACTTTTGGAGATTATTGTTATGGTCATCTCCTTAGGAACCGCTTATTTTGCATATCGTCTCTATCTTAATGAGAACAATGCGACTACTCATGCCTGATTTTAATTGAAAATAATAAATCCGTGAAATGCTTCTGTAAACATTTCACGGATTTTTTGTTTGTCTATTTTGCGGATCTTTTTCTTTTCGTAGGATCCAGAATCTTCTTCCGAATGCGCAAGGCTGTAGGGGTTACTTCCAGAAGTTCATCGGTATCAATGAATTCAAGTGCCTGCTCCAGGCTTAAGATTTTAGGCGGTGTCAGTCTTAAGGCTTCATCGGCACTGGAGGAGCGGGTATTTGTCAGCTGTTTTTTCTTACATACATTCAGCTCCATATCTTCTCCGCGGCCATTCTGACCAACGACCATTCCGGAGTAAACTTTTTCTCCGGGACCAATAAATAAAAGACCACGTTCCTGTGCATTATAAAGTCCGTAAGTAATGGCTTCTCCCGCTTCATAGGCAATCAGTGACCCTTGCTTGCGGTACTGGATATCGCCTTTATATGGACCATATCCGTCAAAGGTGCTGTTCATAATACCGTTTCCCTTAGTATCGGTCATAAATTCACCGCGGTATCCGATAAGCCCTCTTGCAGGAATGGAGAATTCCAGACGGGTATATCCTCCGGTAGCCGCACCCATACTAACAAGTTCTCCTTTTCGCTGGCTTAATTTCTCAATAACCGTACCTGAGAATTCCTCCGGTACATCAACATAGGTAAGTTCCATAGGCTCCAGACGTTTTCCTTTTTCATCATGTTTATAGAGAACTTCCGCCTTACTTACTGCAAACTCATATCCCTCACGGCGCATGTTCTCAATTAAAACTGACAAGTGAAGTTCCCCGCGTCCCGATACTTTAAAAGCTTCTGTGGTATCGGTTTCTTCCACCCGGAGAGATACATCGGTATTGAGCTCCCGAAACAGGCGGTCGCGTAAATGACGGCTGGTGATATATTTCCCTTCCTGTCCTGCAAGAGGAGAATCATTCACAAGGAAATGCATTGCTATGGTAGGTTCTGAAATCTTTTGAAACGGAATAGGAGTAGGATCATCAGGAGAGCATAGGGTGTCTCCGATATGAATATCCGCAATTCCGGAAATAGCGACAATGGAGCCGATTCCTGCTTCCTTGACTTCTACTTTATTCAATCCGTTAAATTCATATAACTTGCTGACTTTTACTTTCTTTTGTTTTTCAGGATCATGGTGATTGACAATGATAACCTCTTGGTTTGTTCTAATGATGCCATTATCTACTTTTCCCACACCGATTCTTCCAACATATTCATTATAATCAATGGTACTGATAAGAACCTGAGTTCCGGCATCCGGATCCCCTTCCGGAGCAGGAATATAATCCATGATTGTCTCGAAGAGGGGCATCATGTCTGTTCCCTTATGTTCCATATCCAAAGAAGCGATACCTGTCTTGGCAGAAGCAAAGATAAAAGGACAATCCAGCTGCTCTTCATTAGCATCTAAATCAATAAAAAGTTCCAATACTTCATCAATGACTTCCCGTGGTCTGGCTTCCGGCCTGTCTATCTTATTAATACATACGATGACAGGAAGCTGCATTTCAAGTGCCTTTCTCAGAACGAATTTAGTCTGGGGCATCGCACCTTCGAAGGCATCCACTACGAGAATAACCCCATTTACCATTTTAAGGACACGTTCTACTTCGCCGCCGAAATCAGCATGTCCGGGGGTGTCAATAATATTTATTTTCGCATCTTTATAGGTAACTGCTGTATTTTTGGCAAGAATGGTTATGCCTCGTTCACGTTCAATGTCATTGGAATCCATGACACGGTCAGCTACTTCTTGATTTTCACGAAAGATACCACTTTGCTTTAGCAGTTCATCGACTAAAGTAGTCTTGCCATGGTCTACATGAGCGATAATAGCTATATTTCTTACATCATTTCTATTCTGTTTCATAAATACTCCTCAATTATTATATATAAAACTTGGTTGATTTTTTCAAACTCGTATAGTATAGCACTGTAAAAGTTAAGATGCAAGAAAATATCGCGCAATAAATATGCAAAACATGCGTAAACATGCGGAAAAAGAGAAAGTATAAGACGTAAAAAGAGATGCTGCGCGGTGCCTTACAGTTCTATTTCGGTAAAAATAAGATATATTAGTATTACATTACGGGAAAAAATTCTTAAGATGTAAGAAGGGAGAACAAAAAATGACAGATAAGGTAATTGAGAACAACCAGGTGGTAATTATGGGGGAAATCGTAAGTGATTTTATCTATAGCCATGAAATATTCGGAGAAGGTTTCTATATGGTAGATGTCCGGGTAGAAAGACTAAGCGATTCAATGGATATCATTCCACTCATGGTATCGGAACGGTTGATTGATGTAAGTGGGGATTACAAAGGCTTATACATAGTGGTAAATGGACAGTTCCGTTCTTACAACAGGCATGAGGAAAGAAAAAACAAACTGGTTCTTTCAGTGTTCGCAAGAGAAATTGATTTTGTTGATGAATTAGGGGAAAACACGAAATCCAATCAAATTTATCTGGATGGATACATATGTAAAGAACCTATCTATAGGAAAACACCTCTTGGTCGGGAGATTGCAGACTTGCTTCTGGCAGTAAACAGACCGTATGGGAAATCAGACTATATCCCATGTATATGCTGGGGAAGAAATGCAAGATTTGCAAGCAGCTTTGAAGTCGGTTCAAGGTGTGGTGTCTGGGGAAGAATCCAGAGCAGAGAATATATGAAAAAAATATCTGAGGATCAGTTAGAACGTAGAATTGCTTACGAAGTTTCTGTAAGTAAATTAGAATTAATAGAAGACTAATAGTTGATTTAGACAAAAATTTGTGATATTATATGCCATACGTTGTTAAATATAAATTTCATAAGAAAAGTTTATATATCCTGACATTGGGAGATAGGAGATGGAGATGGATATGAAAAAGGGAACCATACACATTTATAGCGGTGATGGTCATGGTAAGTCACCTGCCGCACTAGGCAGAGCTGTTCAGATGGCATGTCATGGAGATAGCGTTGTGATTATCCAATTTTTAAAAGGCAGAGGCTTAGAAGACTCTGAGTTTTTAAAAAGATTGGAGCCTGGAATTAAACTATTTCGTTTTGAAAAGTCAGAAGAGGATTTTTCAAAGCTTAGTGAGGAACAGAAGGCGGAAGAAATATTTAACATAAAAAATGGGCTTAATTTCGCAAAGAAAGTAATGACAACAGGTGAGTGCGATCTGCTTATATTAGATGAAGTACTTGGTCTTATTGACAATAATATAATTACGGTGGAAGACCTTAAAAATCTTCTGGATGCAAGGTCGGATGATGGGATGGATATCATTATGACCGGAATTATTTTGAATGATGATGTTTGTCTGCTTGCAGATGAAGTGACAAGAATGGAAACCGTGAAGTTCAAAGTATGGTAAAACTACATTGACAGTTATATCATACAATGATATGATAATTTCATAAGTTTTAGAGGTAGAGGTTGCGTATTTTATAAGTAATTTTTCGGATGTGACAGGCACAGAGGAAGAAAAATGAAAGGAAAACACGCCGAAAGGACATATACCGTGTAATTATGTTCTTGGGCATACAGTGAATAATTGTATGACTGTCATCAATTTGATGAGGCGCTATCCCAGGTTATTACTCGGATGAGTAAAGTAATATTACTTTTTCCTGACAGAAAATAATCATAAGCCGGCGCATTGTGTGTCGGCTTTCGTTTTTTAATGATTTATATTTAGGGAGAGCCACCCTACCGGGAAATGTTATATAATCAACCAATTCAGATTTCTAAAGGAGGAAAAGAAATGGCTATTTTTACAGGAGCAGGTGTTGCTATTGTCACACCATTTAAAGATAACGGAGAGGTGAACTACGAAAAATTCGGAGAATTAATAGAATTTCAGATTAAAAATAGTACAGATGCGATTATTGTCTGCGGTACTACCGGTGAAGCATCCACGCTGACCCATGAGGAACATCTGGAATTGATTGAAAATTGTGTAAAAAAAGTTGCCGGAAGAGTACCTGTTATAGCAGGAACCGGTTCCAATTGCACGAAAACGGCAATCTATCTTTCAAAAGAAGCACAGAAGCATGGAGCAGACGGTCTGCTTGTGGTATCTCCTTACTATAATAAGGCAACACAAAAAGGATTGTTCGAACATTTCAAGGCAATTGCTGATGCAGTAGAGATTCCTATCATTTTATACAACGTACCCGGAAGAACAGGATGTAATATTGCACCGGAAACAGTAGTTAAACTTTGTACGGAAGTAGGAAATATAATAGGAGTTAAGGAAGCCAGCGGAAATATTTCACAAGTAGCAAAGCTTATGTCTCTTGCTGATGGCAAAGTAGATTTATATTCAGGAAACGACGATCAGATTGTTCCGTTTCTTTCATTAGGTGGCATAGGTGTGATTTCGGTTTTATCTAATGTTGCACCAAAAGAGACACATGATATGTGTGAGAAATATTTATCAGGCGATGTGAAAGGAAGCACTGACATTCAGCTAAGAGCAATCGAACTTTGTGATTCTTTATTTTGTGAAGTGAATCCGATTCCGGTAAAAAAAGCCTTGAATCTGATGGGAATGCAGGTAGGTACTTTGAGAATGCCGTTAACAGAATTGGATGAAGCAAATGTACCGAAGTTAGAAACAGCAATGAGAAACTTTGGAATATTAAATTAAAGTAAAGAATTACTTTCATTGAAGGAAAGGTATACAATATGATAAGAGTAATTATGCACGGCTGTAATGGTAAAATGGGTCGCATCATTACAGAAATGATTGCAGCAGATGAAAGCATGGAAGTGGTTGCAGGTGTAGATGCATTTATGGATGGAAACAATCAATACCCAGTGTTTCGAAGCATTGACTTATGTCAAGTAGAAGCAGATGTCATTATTGACTTTAGCAATTCCAATGCGATAGATGGACTTCTCACTTATTGCGAAGAAAAGACAATCCCTTGTGTACTTTGTACAACAGGTTTGTCCAAGGAACAGATTGAGAAGATAAAGGAAGTTTCCCTAAAATCTGCCATCTTAAAATCTGCAAATATGTCTCTGGGAATCAATATGCTGTTTAAACTCTTAAAAGAAGCAGCTGGTGTTTTGGCACCAGCTGGTTATGATATAGAAATAGTAGAAAAACATCACAATCTAAAAGTAGATGCGCCAAGCGGAACGGCATTAGCTCTTGCTGATACGATCAATGAAGAACTTAATAATGAGTATGCATATGTTTATGACAGAAGTACACGAAGAGAAGGACGTCCGGAAAAAGAAATCGGAATTTCAGCAATTCGTTGCGGTACCATTGTGGGTGAACACGACGTTATTTTTGCAGGTGCAGATGAAGTGATTACATTCTCTCATACGGCTTATTCCAAAGCAGTATTCGGAAAAGGAGCTGTTCAGGCAGCTAAGTTTCTTGCGGGAAAGCCTGCCGGATGGTATGATATGAGCGATGTAGTAGAAGAATAAATTAAGATATAGTGATATATGAATACAGATATGATATGTACAGCAGAGGTGAAAATGAACGACTTAGAACTAAAATACTTGCGCAGCTTAGCCCATCAATATCCAACGATTGCATCTGCATCAACGGAAATTATTAACTTACAGGCAATTCTGAATCTGCCCAAGGGTACCGAGCACTTCCTAACAGATATTCACGGAGAATGTGAACAGTTTAACCATGTCTTAAAGAATGGTTCAGGTTCGGTAAAAAGAAAGATTGATGAAGAGTTTGGCAATACCTTAAGCAATAAAGATAAGAAAAGTCTTGCAACTTTGATTTATTATCCTAAGGAAAAGCTTGACATTGTATCACAGGAAGAAGAAAATATTGAAGATTGGTATAAGATAACGCTGCATCGTCTTGTACAGATTACAAAGCGTGTTTCTTCTAAATATACACGCTCCAAAGTCCGTAAGGCATTGCCTAAAGATTTTGCTTATATTATTGAAGAACTGATTACTGAAAAAGCAGAATTACAGGATAAAGAAGCTTATTATAATGAAATTATTCATACAATTATAAGAATAGACAGAGCACCGCAATTTATCACTGCCCTCAGTCACCTGATTCAGAGAATGGTCATTGATCATCTTCATATTGTAGGAGATATTTTTGACAGAGGTCCCGGTCCTCATATCATTATGGATACATTAAGCCGTTATCATTCCGTGGATATACAGTGGGGCAATCATGATATCTTATGGATGGGAGCAGCAGCAGGACATTTGGCTTGTATTGCTAATGTCATACGTTTGTCTGCCCGCTATGGGAACCTTGATACGTTGGAAGACGGATATGGAATCAATCTCATTCCTCTCGCTACTTTCGCTCTTGACGTTTATGCAGATGTGAACTGTGATTCTTTTTCCATTAAATATAATACAAATTATAATACAAAAGATTTAAGCTTAGATATGAAGATGCATAAAGCAATTTCTATCATTCAATTTAAACTGGAAGGCAACCTGATTATGAGACGTCCGGAGTTTCGTATGGATCATAGACTGTTGCTGGATAAGGTGAATTATAAAGACGGAACTATTACATTAGATGGAAAAACCTATGAAATGAATGATGTGGATTTTCCAACAGTTGACCCTGAGAATCCTTATGCATTGACTCCGGAAGAAGAACAAGTGATGGAGCGCTTAAGACAAGCTTTTGTAAGATGTGAGAAGCTGCAATCACATGTCCGCTTTTTATTTTCCCAAGGCGGGTTATATAAAGTTCATAACTCCAATCTTTTATACCATGGCTGCATGCCTATGGATGCAAACGGTAATTTCAGTGAGGTTATGATTGATGGTGTTAAGTATAGTGGAAAAGCACTTTATGATGTATTAGATTACTATGCAAGAAAAGGCTATTACTCCAAAAAAAATCCCTCGGAAATGCAAAAGGGACAGGATATTATCTGGTATATTTGGGGAGGACCGATATCACCGGTATTCGGCAAAGATAAAATGACAACCTTTGAAAGATATTTTATCAAGGATAAAGAAGCTCATACGGAAATAAAGAATGAATATTATCGTTTGCTTGACAATGAACATGTCATTAATAAAATTTTAGAAGAATTCGGACTTGATATAGAGAATTCTCATATCGTTAACGGACATGTTCCGGTAGAACTCAAAAAAGGTGAATCGCCAATAAGGTGCGGAGGAAAGCTCCTGATTATTGACGGTGGATTTTCAAAAGCATACCAAGGAAAAACAGGCATTGCAGGTTATACTTTAGTTGCGAATTCACATGGTATGCGGTTAGTTGCTCACGAACCTTTTGAATCTATGGAAGCAGTCATCTTACATGAGTCTGATATTTTTTCTGATTCTGTAATTTTAGAGACAAGCAATACGCGAATTAGTGTAGCGGACACTGATGTGGGAACAGAATTGAAGGAAACGATACATCAACTGGAAGAATTACTTCAGGCATATAGAGATGGTATTATTATTGAGAAAATATTATAGGGGGACAAATAGTCCCCCTAATTTTTGGAAAATTCTTATCTCTGTTTATCACCAACAACATCTTGTGTGACATCAGATACTCCGTCTGCAACGTCATCAACTACATTGCCAACGGTATTGCCGGCATCTTCAAGAACAGAACCGGAATTATTGTCTGTACCTGTGCCATCTGTTACATCATTCACGTTGTTATCATCAACCATGCTGTCATTAACATTGTTGTCACCAACCATGTTGTCACCAACACCATTAACATTGTTATCATTAACATTGTTACCATTCATATTGTTATCGTTAACATTGTTATCCATAGCACCATTATCATCTGTTGCTGTAGTACCAAGATTGTCATCAGCAACATTTGTACCATCGTCGGTAGTAGTTGTGTTTGTATCAGTTGTTTGGTCTGTAGTATCTCTATTGCCGCAGGCTGTTACGAGACCGAGCATGAGAACAATAAGAGAAACCGAAATCAGTTTTTTACTGTTATTCATAATATCCCTCCAATCATATATAAATTAATAAACATTGTATTTTAAGCAAGAAAAGCCCAAAATAAATAAATGTTCCTTAGTATTATATTCATGCAGTGAAAAAATATACGTTAAGCAGGAAGTGAAGAAAATGGAATTCAGACCATGTATAGATATTCATAACGGAAAAGTAAAACAAATTGTAGGCGGAACTTTGCAAGATAATGGAAATAGTGCAAATGAAAATTTTGTATCGATACAAGATGCAGCCTATTATGCGGAAATTTATAAAAAAAATAATTTAAAAGGCGGACATATCATATTATTGAATGCAATAAACAGTGAGTTTTATGAAGCTACGAAGGAACAGGCAATAAAGGCCTTACATGCATATCCGGGCGGAATGCAGATTGGCGGCGGTATTACAGCAGATAATGCGATAGAATATATAAATGAAGGAGCTTCTCATGTTATTGTGACTTCTTTTGTTTTTAAAGATGGTAACATAAAATATGCAAATCTTGAAAAATTAGTTTCCCAAATTGGGAAAGATAAAATTGTACTGGATTTGAGCTGTCGTAAAAAAAATGGACGATATTATATTGTCACCGACAGATGGCAAAATTATACGAACCAGGAATTGTCTCATAATACATTAGATAAACTATCTGCTTATTGTGATGAATTTTTAGTTCATGCAGTGGATGTGGAAGGAAAAGCGGATGGAATTGAAGAAGAGGTTGTAGCGATTCTAGGAAAATGGAATAAAATACCGATAACTTATGCAGGTGGAATACATAACTATCATGATTTAGATAAGCTTAAATTATTGGGTGGTAATAAAATAAATGCAACCATTGGAAGTGCATTGGATTTATTCGGCGGCACTATGAAGTGGGAAGAAGTACTAAATTATATGGATTCTTAAAAATATACAAAAAAAGAACCTATCTAATTACTTTAGATAGGTTCTTCCCTTAATCCGTTACCAAATCTGTTACCATATTACAAATTCTAAATAATAAACATTATTTATATAAGAAAAGGCACATGTTGATACTGATTAATGCTTGTTATAAATAGTTAAATACTAATTATAACTTTGATACGTTAACAGCCTGAGGACCTTTTTCGCCATTGATTACTTCGAATTCAACAGCAACGCCTTCTTCAAGAGACTTGAATCCGTCCATGTTAAGTCCTGAGTAATGTACGAATACATCATTTCCTTGCTCATCAGAGATGAAGCCGTAACCTTTTTGGTTGTTAAACCATTTTACTGTACCTTTGTTCATTTGAGATACCTCCAAAAAAATATATATTGCGTACTATTACGCAACAAACATAGGATATCATAAATAAACGGAAAAGTAAATGGAAATTTTTAAAATAATATAAAAAGTTATAAAAATAAAAACATATTTTTCAAATAAATCTGCTGAAAGTGCAAATACAACCTTAAAAACATATGATATTATGATAAAGGATTAGTTAATAATCCAAATGTAAAATTCCCCTTTTACATGGAAAGGACACTTGCTTTTGGCAAGTGTCTTTTCTACTTTAGAGATATGTTATATAATAGGATATACAAAACTGTAGTTTAAATAAAAGGAGAATAGATATGGAAGGTGACGAAAGAAGAAAGAGAATTCTTGAAATCCTGCATGATAAAAGCCAGCCAATATCAGGTTCAGAGCTTTCCTCGATGCTTGGTGTCAGCAGACAGATTATTGTGCAAGATATTGCACTACTGCGTGCTACCGATAAAAATATACTTTCCACGAATAAAGGATATATTTTATTTGATGAAAAGTTATATATGAATAGAAAAAAGAGAATTTATAAAGTAAAGCATAAGGATGAAGAAATTTCAGACGAATTAAATACCATTGTAGATTGTGGAGGAAAAATATTAGATGTAGTAGTAGAGCACGATATTTACGGACAAATTTCTGTGGATTTAATTATTAATAGCAGAGCAGATGTGGATGCTTTTATGAAAGACATTATGAAAAATAAGACAAAGCCACTAAATGATCTGACACATGGAGTTCATTATCATACGGTAGAGGCAGAGACTGAGGATACTTTGGAACAGATTGAAAATGAGTTAGATAGGAAGGGTTATTTAATAAAATTGTAATAAATTTGGAATGATTTGACATTAATTTGTAATTTAAAGTTGTGTTTATAAGGTCACCTATGGTAAAATGTGGAGAGTTTACTGGAGGTGACTTTAATTATGGAACTCAAAAAGCGAAAGAGTAAAGTAAGTTATACGGTCATGATAATCTCTGATTCTGCAAAAAAGCAT